>NZ_JBWQOJ010000020.1:0-58444 GCF_056591795.1 Maritimimonas sp. 2210JD6-3
TATGGAAGTTGGCAGGGAGTACCTTTTTAGGTTTTGTTAAATGCGCATTGCACCTAACGGTTTCGGCTATGAGTAGTTGCGTGGGTTAGCGTGAAACTTTGCAAGTACGCACCGAGTTGGAAATTCCGAAGGAATTTCCAAAGTAAGCGAGTAGTAGCAATTACTTATAGCCATTGTTGTGCATAGTGCTTTATTCATTTTTGGTTCTTTCTAAAATTAATGATGAAAAAGATTTAACTCCAATTTTCATACACTCTTCGTCAACTCTGAAATTTGGTGCGTGATTCATAGCAACAATTCCTTTTTCAAGATTTGAACCGCCCAATAAGAAATATACACCTGGTACTTTTTGCTGAAAATAAAAGAAGTCATCGTTGAAATATGGAATCTGACCATAATCCATAACAATCGTTTCATTTCCATAAATGTTGTTGAGTGATTTTATTGCTTTGTCCGTTAACCCTACATCATTCAATACCGTTGGGTTTTCCATTATATATGACGTTGATATAAATTTATCCTTATATTCTGAATTATTGATTATCTGTTCAATTCTCGGTAAAATATAAGGCAAATTCGATTTGTTAGTTTCATAGGCAAACGCTGTTATGTCAAATTGATTTTCGTTTTTTTCAATTATGAAATTTTCCTCCAGAAAAAAATAATCTTTAAAAATAGTATTTGGATTGACTAACCCAATTATCGAGTCAAAAGCCAATGGAATTTCCCAAGGATTCCCCTCTTCTTTTTTTCTTAATGTTTTCTCCCTTATTTGATTGTATAAAATTCTTGCTTCCTCTTTTGAAAAATCATCATCAAATTTGATTTGCATTAGCTTTTGATATGCGTACATTTCATTTGGTTTGACCATTATCTGACCTACAGGCAATGCAGTTACGTGTAATGCATATATTTCGTCAATATTTAATTCCGAAAACAAACTGCTGCTAACTATATTTTTTGCACCGAGAAAAGGTTCCTCTTCCGGTTGAAAAATGAAATAAATTGTACCCTTAATAGATTCCTTATTTTTGGACAATACTTCAGCTATCCCAAGACCAATAGCCATATGAACATCGTGTCCACAACCGTGTTGTATTCCTTTAAATTTGGACTTAAACGGAACTTCGTCAGGGAAATCATTTGGCAGAGCATCCATATCGGCTCTCCAAGCTATATTTTTTCCTTCTTTTTTTCCTTTCAGAATTCCAACAACACCATAACCAGCAACACCAGTTTTAACTTCTAATCCTAAATCCAATAAGTATTCCGTAATAACTTCAGCGGTTCTTTTTTCATTTCCTGCCAATTCAGGATTCTTGTGGAAGTCTCTCCTAATTTCAACTATTTTGTTAAATATTTCCTCCGTGTCATTTTCAATTTTTTGATGGATGTTCTTTTTTTCGGAGGTTTTACATCCAAGTATAATGTTCAACAAAAGGGCTATTAATAATATCTTATTTTTCAATTTCATTTTTTAGTTTGTCGTTTTTTGGGCATTATGCACAACGTTTGGGCTATGGTTTCGTTGTGGAATTGTCCGCTAGGACCATTCCGCGAGAACCAAGCGATGATTTAAAGGTAGGAATTTTCCACGGAAAATTCCGCCACAATGAACTATAGGCGTTGTTACAAACCGTTTTTACTTTATTTTATTTCATTTTTCACGTGCGAGTGTCAAATTCCGTTGCGTCGTTGCTTGCGTAACAATTGCGTTCCGTTATTCAATTCCGATATTTTTATTCCAATTTTTTCGAAAGCACCTTTGTCTTAAATTCCGAAAAAAAATCGAAAGCTACGCTTTCATTAGAGTAGAGATGAGAACGGCCAGATTTACGCCTCAATAAATGGTTTGTAACTATAATATAAGTGTATTGCACTTATATTCTATATGGTTTTAGTTGCGTTTATATTCTTTTTTTACGCACGAAATTTACGAATAAACGCAACACTATCATACGTACTTTCTATATCGTATTATATCAATTTTTCACTTTAATACCCCAGGTATATTCAAATTTAGATACCGAATCGCCATGCTCATCGATACCTTCTGCCGATAAGGTTACAGTTTGCCCTTCTCCCGTTGCTATTGATTTTTGAATTGCCTCGTCAATTAAATGACCTTCAGTACAGACAAAATTAATTCTGCCTGTAGCTTTTTTAGTAAACTCGCCTTTTTGAGCACGTACTAACATCGATATTTTTCTACCACTTTCCTGGATCTTTTTCATTACTAAGATACCAGTGGCTAATTCTGATGCCATACCTTGTGTTGCCCAATACAACGATCGAAATGGGTTTTGATTAATCCATCGATGTTTTACCGTAGCTATAGCTTCATTTTCGCTCATCGACTTTACACGTACCCCAGAAAAATAAGCTGACGGAAGTTTGAATAATAAAAACTTATTAAGGTTACTAACAGTATATTTTGCCATTCAAATTTATTTTGTGGTGAATTTAATTAAAAATTCCCTGATACTATACATCAAGGAATTCTTTACATCTTAAGTGTGTTGTGTTTTTAATCTATAAGAATTTTATATTCCCAAGGTTTTAATTTTAATATTCCGAGGTTGGTGTAATTCAACTTTTTACCACTCATATAATCTGTAAACTTGCCATGAATTACATCATTTATGGTTTGTTCTTTACCCGAAAAATTCGCAATAAACGTTAGTACTTCATTATTTTTTTCTCTTACAAAAGCAAGAACATTATCATTATTTGTTACGAGATTTTTATAAGACGCTTTTTCTTTGCCTCCATGGAGTGCAGCAGCAGTATTTTTTAGCTTCCCTAGTTTTATAAGAAGATCAAAATAATTGCTTTTAATTTTTGGAATTTCATCTTTTTCAAAGAATTTTAATCGATGATCGAGATCATACTCCTGACCACTATAAATTAAAGGCATACCAGGCATTACATAGGTAAGTGCCGTAAAGAGATCTTTACTTTCTGGCATTCGCTCTTTTAAAGTGCCAGCCCAAGAATTTTCATCATGATTGGTTACAAAATTCATTTTGAAATCTTCATCTTGTAATATACTATCTTGCTCTACCATGTAGTTTACAAAATCTTTGGCAGTAGCTTGTCCCTTTGCAATACTATTCAGCAAATGGTGTCCTTCCCAGGCGTATTGCATATCATATCCGTTTCTAAATAAGTCTTGTTGTTCAGCTTCTGCAAGCATAAAAAGCGGCTTTATTTTTTCCATTTCAGAAATGGCATTTTTAAAGAAATCTGGAGGTACTTTATGTGCTACATCCATACGAAAACCATCAATATTTGCTTCTTTTACCCAAAATGACATATCGGCAATCATTTCTTTACGCATATCTTGATTCTCATAATTGAGGTCAGCTACGTCTGTCCATCCCCAAGATTCTCCCGTATCTGGATTAATAGGATCCATAATTTCTTCTTTATCATTTTGTGTATACCAATCTGGGTGTGCTATAATCCATGGATGATCCCAACCAGTATGATTAGGTACCCAATCTATGATTACATAGATGCCATTTTTATGTGCTGTATATACCAAATTCTTAAAATCATCTAAGGTTCCGAATTCAGGATTGATGGCTTTATAATCAGAGACTGAATAATAGCTGCCTAAGTACTTTTTTCGCTCTTCTTCTGGAAATTCAGAAGTAAATTTATCACCAGTGGCTTTGCGCTTTATTTCTGAAATAGGATTAATAGGCATTACCCAAATAATCTTTACACCTAACTGCTTTAGCACAGGAATATCTTTAGTAAACGCTTCGAAAGTACCTTCAGGTGAATATTGACGAATGTTCGCTTCGTAAATTACTGCAGATTCCATCATGGCATTTGTAACGGGTGCTATACTATCTGCTTTTATTTGTTTAGCAATACTTGGCACTTGTTTCTTATCGTTTTTACAGGCAAGAATTACCATGAATATGAAAAGTATTGCAACTATTTTTTTCATTGGTTTACTTTTTAGGTTCTAATAAAACAATACTGTACTTTGAGGTCAATTGCGCTTTCCCATTTTTAACTTTTAAATTCTGGTTGCTATACGCGTCATGAAGTTTTTGACCATCTTTAAAAATACTTGAAACCTCAATGGTTTTCTCACCTGTAGGGAGGTCTAATCCGATAACTACATCATCTTTATAAGTATCTTTTTTCCAACTACGAGAAAAGATATAAGGATGTTGTGAAATCATTTTGTGAATACCCGCACCAATTGCTGGATGATTACTACGAAATTTACCAAGTTTTTGCCAATGAGTCATTAGTTTTTGCGTTTCTTTATTGTTTGCAATTGAATCCCAATTCATATTAGAACGTAGTGTAGCGTCACCATTAGTACCTTTGATGATTAAAGAACGTGCAGATTCGTCACCATAATACACTTGCGAAGCTCCTGGAGCTAATAAGAGGCGAGTAGCAGATTCATAGGTCTTTTTTCTTTCTCTATCGAAAGGGCTTCCATCATCATGGGAAGTAAGATAGCTCACTGTACTAAATCCATCTAATTCATTATTCAGGATATTTGAGTAATTACTAAAGATCTCTTCGTTGGTTTTATTGGCGCTACTGCGTAAATCAAAATTGATTAAAGCATTAAAGCTATCATTAAAATAATTTACCTTTTTATCACCAAAATCATAATATTTATTTGTGTTGACATTATAGTTATATACTTCACCAACAAGGTAAAATGGGGTGTCATCTAGCGTGAGTTCTGGGTTGCTTTTTTTCCAATCATTAAAGGCATTTTCACAAACATCTTCAAACTCTTCCCATACGTATTCTTCAGTATGTTTTACAGTATCAACACGATATCCGTCAATACCAAACTCAGTAATATAATCGGCAAGCCACTTCATAATATAGAATCTTGGCGCTCTAGGGTATCCTGTTTTTTCGAAAAAAGCATCGAGTTCGGCGATTTCTTGTTCGTAACGCCCCTCTGCTTTCCATTTTTTTACCAGTTGAGGAGGAAGTGCTACAGCTTCGTTACTTTCTGTTTTTATGTCTGGAAGATTTTCGACTAACGTACACATAGTAGTATTTTCATATGAATCGAAAGTACATTTTGGTGATGTTCTTACCCATGAATCTGGCCAAACAGTGTCTTGATCGGTTACAGGCCCAGTATGATTAATAACAGCATCTAATAAAATTCGAATTCCTCTTTTATGTGCTTCGTTAACTAGTTCTTTTAGATCTTTTTTGGTGCCAAAATTCGGATCTATTGCCGTCCAATCTTTTGTCCAATACCCGTGGTAGCCATAGGTGTAGCCTGTACCTTCATCGGTACCTCCATGTATTTGCTCTACAACGGGTGTCATCCAAATAGCTTGAATACCTAAATCAGTAAAGTAGCCTTCTTTAAGTTTCTGCGTAATTCCTTTAATGTCACCACCTTCAAAACCTCTAAGCACAGCTGTTTTTTTTTCTCTACCAAAATTTACATCGTTCGTTTTGTCTCCATTATTAAAGCGATCTGTCAATAAAAAATAAATATTGGCTGCTTCCCATGTAAATGGTGTAGTACTAATTTCATTAGCTACCGTACTCGTAACTTCTTCTTTTTTTTGTGCACAAGAAAAACTCATCATGAATATTAGGAGTACAATAATGTAAGTCAGTGTTTTCATACTTTCTATTGAATTGTTTGTTTTTTACCATTAACAAGAATGGTTAAGGCTTCACCTTTTTCAAGAGTAAAGGAAGCATCTTTATTTGTTATCGTCACTTTTAAAATTTGACCTCTAAAATTAATTTTAAAAGTATAAGCCTTCCATTGTTTAGGAATTCTTGGTTCGAAACTTAGCATCTCATTTTTAATACGCATACCACCAAAACCTTCTACAATACTCATCCAGGTACCTGCCATTGAGGTGATATGCAGACCTTCTTCTACTTCTTTATTATAATCATCTAAATCTAGGCGTGAAGTTCTTAAATAGAATTGATAGGCTTGTTTCATTCTATCTAACTTCGCTGCTTGTATGCTGTGTACACAAGGAGAGAGTGAGCTTTCGTGAACCGTAAACGGTTCATAAAAATCAAAATGACGTTCTAGTTCTTCTTTTGAAAAATGATCTTCAAAAAAGTAAAAACCTTGCAAAGTATCAGCTTGTTTGATATAGGGAGATCTTAAAATACGATCCCAACTCCATTTTTGGTTAATAGGTCTTTGGGAGGTATCTAAATCTGAAACGGTAATCAATTCTTTGTCTAAAAAGCCATCTTGCTGTAGATATACATTATGTTCCTCGTTATAGGGAAAGTATAACTCGTCTGCAACTTTTAACCAATCATAGGTTTCTTCACCTTTTAAATTCGTTTTAGTAATAATGCGCTTAAAATCATCATTGTAATCATGTTTTACTTTGTTTACAGACTCAACCGCATATTCTAAACACCATTTTGCTATATAGTTTGTGTACCAATTATTATTGACATTGTTTTCATATTCATTAGGTCCGGTAACACCAAGAATTACATATTTATTTTTATGTGTTGAATAGGTAGCTCGTTGATGCCAGAAGCGTGCAATGCCAATAAGTACTTCTAAACCTTTTTCAGGAATATAACTATAATCACCTGTAAAGCGATGGTAATTATAAATAGCAAACGCGATAGCCCCATTTCTATGAATTTCTTCGAAAGTAATTTCCCATTCATTGTGACATTCCTCACCGTTCATGGTAACCATGGGGTAGAGAGCAGCTCCGTTTTTAAATCCTAATTTTTCAGCATTTTCAATGGCCTTATCTAACTGGTTATAACGATAGGTTAATAAATTACGAGCAACTTGCTGATCTTTGGTTGCCATATAGAAAGGAATGCAATACGCTTCGGTATCCCAATATGTACTTCCACCATATTTTTCTCCTGTAAAACCTTTAGGACCAATATTTAATCTCGAATCGGTTCCTAAATAAGTCTGGTTAAGTTGTAAAATATTAAATCGAATACCTTGTTGTGCTTTTACATCACCTTCAATCGTAATATCAGCCATATCCCATATCTTTTCCCAGGCTTCCTTTTGCTTTGTTAGTAACACATCATAACCTAATGCAGTTGCATTTTTTAATACTTTTTTAGCTGATTCGGTGAGTTTTTCTTTTTCGTAATTTCTATCGACAGTATATCCACCGAATTTAATAATACTTGCTGTTTCTCCTTCAGCAACATTATAACTATAAGAAAATGAAATTTTGGTTTCTGAACTTTCAATTTTTGGAGTTAATTCTAATGGATTACCATTGAGATAAACTTGAGATTGCATGAAAGAACAGGTATGAAAATCTGTTTTCATTGTGTGTGCCTTGATAAAAGCTTGTTCGTCTTGATGCTCCACATCGTAGGTGTTCCAAAATTGATCGTCCCAATTCGAATCTTCGTTATGGATACCACTGTCTAGATATGGTTGAAATGAAATTGAAACGTCGCGATTTAATGGAGTAATACTATAATATATGACACCTAATTCATCAACATCTAAACTTAAAAAGCGTTTTGTTTGTACTTCGACTTGAATAGTATTTGGTAAGATGGCTTTAAAACTTCTCGATAGCCATCCTTCTTTCATGTTTAGTTCTCTTCTGAATTCAGAAACTTCTTTACACGAATTTAGGTCTAAAGATTCATTATCAATTAAAACATGAATACCAATCCAATTAGGTGCATTTAATACTTTAGCAAAATATTCAGGATAACCGTTTTTCCACCAACCTACTCTGGTTTTGTCAGGATAATAAACACCTGCAATATAACTTCCTTGAAAAGTATCACCAGAATATTGCTCTTCAAAATTAGCACGTTGTCCCATAGCACCATTACCGATACTAAATAAACTTTCTGATGATTTTACACGCTCTTTATCAAAACCTTCTTCGATGATTGACCATTCATCGGGTATAATATAATCTTGATTCATTTTTATTCACTTACTAATTGTTCAATAAAATTTGGTTCAAATTCTGTAAAATTGTTAAAGATATAATCGGCGTGGCCTAGTATAGTGCTACTGCCAATTCCTACTGAAATCATACCAGCTGAATTGGCAGCGCTAACACCAGCAACAGAATCTTCAAAAACAATACAATTTTCTGGAACAGTTTTTAACTGATTCGCACCTATTAAAAATACTTCTGGGTCTGGTTTAGCTTTGGTGACACTATTGCCATCTACAATCGTGTCGAACATATGTAATAAACCAACTTTAGCTAAAATAGCAGGTGCATTTTTACTAGCGGATCCTAAGCCGATAGGGTAGCCTCTATCTTTTAAATCTTTTAGAAAATCTTCAACACCAACAAGAACATCTTTATGATCCATTTCATTAATATATCCTAAATATTCTATATTTTTTTCTGCGGTAAGTTTATCGAATTTTTCTTGTGATATCGAAATATTTGCCCAATCTAAAATCTTTTGCAACGAACCAACCCTACTTACTCCTTTTAATTGTTCGTTTAATTCTTCAGTGAGTTTAAACCCTAATTCAGCAGCTGTGTTTTTCCATGCTAAATAGTGAAAATGAGCCGTATCTACAATCACCCCATCAAGATCAAAAATAAATGCTTTTTTATTCATCATACATTTTTAGAAGAAACCACTTTTTAAATGTCTCTTTTGTTTTTTAAAGTACGAAAATATGTTTTCTAATTTAGCATCTAAGAATACATGTACCAAAATTATCAACACAAAAAAGGTTTAATATTTTATTAGTTACTTGAACTTAGGTTAGGGTATAGTATAAACTATCGCGTTGATTTTCGGATATTAAGATTGGTTGATAATACTTTTTCTTGATAGTTTCTCGCTACAGTATCATTTTCTATCTGGCTAATAAGTAGTTCGACAGCTTGTTTACCCATTTCGAAACCATGTTGTACCAGCGCAGTCAACGGTGGGTAAGAGTATTTGGAAATTAATCCATCAGTAAAAGTAATAATACTGATATCTTGAGGTACTTTTAGTCCTTTATCTTTTGCTATTTGCATGGCTGCACTTGCATATATTTCTCCATTTACTGCAAGAATGGCATCAGGAAATTCTTTACTAAAAAGGGTTTGAATCTGTTCTTGAATATCTTTTTCATGATCAATTTGTAATATCATATCATCATTCACCGAAATATCATATTTGCTGAGTGCTCTCTTATATCCTTTAATTCTTAACGAACTAATCTTTACATATTCAGGGTGTGTAATTAATGCTATTTTTTTACATCCAGTATTAATTAAATACTCGGTTGCTTTGAAGGCTCCTCCTTCATCATCAATAATTACTTTATCACACTCTATGTTTTCTACCATTCTATCAAACAACACAATAGGAAATTGGTTTTGTACGAGCTTTGTTATATGTTCGTAATTGCCCTTTTCTTGTGTTTCTCTAGAAGTTGATATTAACATACCATCTACGCTACCTTCTAGTAGCATATCTATATTTAACACCTCTTTTTCGTAACTTTCATTTGATAGACATACCATGACATTATACCCTTTAGCATTTGCATAATCTTCAATACCTCTTAAAACAGTAGAGAAAAAATGGTGTACAATTTCTGGTATAATCACCCCTATTATTAAAGTTCTTTGTGTTCGTAGTTTTAGGGCAAGACTATTAGGTTTGTATTTATAATACTCAGCATACGCTCTGATTCTTTCTTTGGTATCTTCGCTTATTTCATGACTGTCGTTTAATGCTTTTGATACTGTCGATACAGAAACATCTAATTCTCTCGCTATGTCTTTAAGGGTTATTTTGGTCTTCATTTAGAATCAGTAAGAAAAAATAGTATAAGTTAGAAGTTTAATCTGCCAATTTACAAAAGTTTTTGATGTGAAACCGTTTTTGTTGTTGAAACCTAATCTAAAAGATTGTTAATCTTTTTTGAGCTAATAATTTATGAATTGTAAACTTCTCTAAGTTAATTACTTCTCTTACCATAAAGTTTATAGTTAACATTTGTTTTCAATTGTAATATGCTTTTTAAGCACTCTTTTTAGTACCATAATTGAATTTTATAGCGTCATAATTCTAGCAAGCTTTTGTTTTTAACAAATTGTTAATTAAATGTTAAATTTTTAAATTAATAGTACTTTGTATTGCATAGTAGTATCTTTTGTATATATATTTGCAATGTCAAGTATTATATAAAATTAATGTTATGTTGTCACAAAGAGAAACAAATACTGCTTTTTTAACACACTTATCATCTTTCTTAAGCTTCGTATTTCCATTTGGTAATATATTGGGTCCTTTAATTATGTGGTCTGTTAATAAAGAAAGAAGTGAGTTTGTTGATGAGAATGGAGTAGAAGCTGTGAATTTTAATATCAGTTATACTATTTATATGATAGTTCTAGGTATTGTAATGTTTCCATTTGCTTTTGGTTCTTTGTCTCATTACATACGTAATGTAAGTAGTTACGATTACTTTGATTTTCATTTCAATATAGATTTTGATAATATATTTGGGATATTAAGCATTGCTTCAGTAATCGCTGTAGTTGGTTTGCTACAATTGGTATTAATAATTGTAGCAGCAATTAAAGCAAGTAGAGGCGAAGTGTATAAGTATCCTTTTACTATAAAATTTGTAAAATAACTTAAACTAACACGCAATGATCTCAGTATTAACCGCATTGATTCTGTTCATAATAAATGTATTGATACATATATTTTAACAAGTCATAAAACGTAAGAAACAATATGAAGATTGAAAATACAAAAGCGCAAATGCGTAAAGGAGTTTTAGAGTTTTGCATACTGTCTATTTTAGAAGATGGAGATGCTTATACCTCAGAAATTCTTTCGCAACTTAAAGATGCAAAATTGCTTGTTGTTGAAGGTACTGTATATCCTTTACTAACAAGACTTAAAAATGCAGGTCTTTTAAGCTATAGATGGGAAGAATCTACATCTGGACCACCACGAAAATATTATGCGCTTACAGAAACAGGAAAATTATTTTTAACCGAATTGAATACAACTTGGAATGAGCTCGTTGGAGCTGTAAAAACAGTAACTAGCAAAAAAACTACCAAAAAATGAATAAAACAATCAACATAAATCTAGGGGGAATCTTTTTTCATATTGATGAAACTGCTTATCAAAAATTGAAAAGATATTTAGATGCCATTCGAAGATCACTTAGTGATGATCCTAAAGGTAGAGACGAGATTATTTCTGATATAGAATTAAGAATAAGTGAATTATTGGCAGAAAGAGTAAAAGATCAACGTCAAGTGGTGAGTGAAACTGATATTGAAGAAGTCATAACAGTAATGGGGCAGCCAGAAGATTATCTGGTAGATGAAGAAATATTTCATGAAAGTGATAAAAAAAGCTATAAAAAATCTAATTACGGATCGACAGGCAAAAGACTATTTCGTGATGGAGATGATAAGTTTTTAGGGGGCGTATGTTCTGGAATAGCTTATTATTTTGATATCGATGTAATTTGGGTAAGAATCTTTTTCCTAATAGCCGTTTTTGCTGGATTTGGTACGGGTATTTTAATTTATATCATCCTTTGGATTTTATTACCAGAAGCACAAACTACCGCTGAGAAATTACAAATGGAGGGTGAGCCTGTGAATATTAGTAATATAGAAAAGCGCGTTCGCGCTGAGTTTGAAAGTGCTTCAGAATCTATTAAAGGTGCTGTTGGAGAGGTGTCAGATGTAGCAAAAGATACTTATACTAATGTATCTAACTCCTTAAAAAAAAAAGAGATAGGTAGTAGAACACGAACTGGTATTCATGAAATTGTAGATGTAATTGGTAAAATAATTACAACGTTCTTTAAAATTATAGGCAAGTTTATAGGAGTGCTATTAATTATAGTTTCTATTGCCACTTTAATTGGCTTGATAGTAGGTTTATTTACGGCAGGTACTGTTGATTTTATGGGTGCTGATTGGTTGCTTGATGATAATTTTGTATTGGTAAATTCAACAGATATTCCTATTTGGTTATTATCATTATTGCTATTAGTTCTTATCGGAATTCCATTTTTGATGTTATTCTTCTTGGGGTTATTCATTATATCTGGTAAAACTAGAATTTTGAATAGAACTGCAAAATTCGCACTGTTGGGTATATGGTTAATTGCTTTGTTAGCCGCGATCTTTTTTGGTGTAAAGCAAGGAGCAGAATTTGCAAGAGATGGTCATGTCATTGAAAGACAAGATTACATTTCTGTTCCAAATGATACACTAACCATTAAAATGGTAGATAATGAGAATCTATCGAATAACTATAATGTTAAGTATCATCGAGATTTTAGAAAAGTATTAGATGAAAATGACAATGCAATGCTATATGCTAACGATATCGATATTTACCTTAAAGAATCAGATAGTACAGAAACTTATTTGAAAGTAAAGAAAGAGGCGAGTGGCAGAACACGACTTATTGCGAAGGAAAATGCAAAGAACATTTTATATTACTTTACACAATCTGGAAATATACTATCTCTAAATAGCTACTTTTTAACTGAACCCAAAAACGGTTATAGAAATCAGGATGTAACAATAACTATGTATATACCTAAAGGACAAGTAATTTATTTAGACGCATCGACAAAGAGTTTTTTAGGTTGGATTGATACTGTAAATAATATTTCAAGAAGAGACATGCCAGAACATTATTATAGAGTAACTGAACAAGGTTTGCTGTGTATAGATTGTGAAAAAGAAGATAACGGCGCTAATGATCAAGATAATAATGAAAGTAAAGGATTAAAAGTAAATATAGACGAAGATGGTTTGGAAATTAAAATCAAAGATCGTGATGGCGATTCTGCGCAAGTTAAAATTGATGAAAAGGGCGTAAGAATTAATTAATTTTTTGAAACCTGAAATTAGAAATTAACGTCTAATAATAAAAAATAAATATGAGAGCGATAGTATTTTTTTTAATGTTTTCAATGTTCTTTTCTGTAAATGGACAAGAAGAAAAGAATTCTGATCTGTATAAAACAATTTTAAAGCTAGATAAAGAGTTTTTTGAGGCTTACAACAACTGCTCTGATGTAGAAAATTTAAAAAAACATAGTTCTTTCTATGCCGATGATATTGAATTTTTTCATGACATGGGAGGTTTACAAACATCTAAGAAGGACCTAATAGTTTCTATTAAAAATAATATTTGCGGAAAAGTAAAAAGAGAGTTGGTTCCAAACAGTATTGAAGTATATGAAATACCAAATTATGGCGTAATTGCAATGGGCTATCATAAATTTCATAACCTAGTAGAAAAGAGTATTTCTAAACCATCTAAATTTATTGGCTTTTGGAGAAAAAAGGATGATAAATGGGAAATGGCGAAAGTAGTTAGTTTACATTAATACAATTCATACTTAAAAAACAACAGTTCAGAAATATTTGCTGTTTTGAAAGTGAATTAACGGATAGATTTGAACAAAATTAAAATATAAAACAATGAAAACACTCAACAGAATAACAGTTTTATTAGTATTGCTAGTAACGGTTTCATCATGTTTCTTAGAGGGAATTACAGGGGATGGTAATGTGGTAACCCAAAAGAGAAATATATCTGCCAATTTTGATGCTATTTCAGCCAGTCAAGCTTTAGATGTGCATTTAACCATAGGAGACACTCCTTCTGTAAAACTTGA
This sequence comes from Maritimimonas sp. 2210JD6-3, assembly GCF_056591795.1. Classification (NCBI taxonomy): domain Bacteria; kingdom Pseudomonadati; phylum Bacteroidota; class Flavobacteriia; order Flavobacteriales; family Flavobacteriaceae; genus Maritimimonas; species Maritimimonas sp. 2210JD6-3. Next base: position 13,652 of record NZ_JBWQOJ010000020.1, read on the forward strand.
AGTAGATGAAAATTTATTAGATGTTATTGAAACAGAGGTTGAAGATGGTGTATTGCGTATTTATACGAATAAAAATATCAGATTGGCAACTAGTAGAAAAATATACGTAACAGCTAATACTATTGAAGAAATTAAAGTAACGAGCGCAGCAAGTGTTAAAAGTAAAGATCCTATTAGGGGAGACAAACTAACGTTAAAAGCTACAAGTGCAGCCAGTTTAAATCTAAATGTCGATGTAACAGAGCTTTCATGTAATGTAACAAGTGCTGCAGATGTTAGAATAAAAGGGAAGGCAGATTCTTTTAAGGCGAGTGCAACAAGTGCTGCGCAAATTATAGCAAAAGAATTAGATGTGAAAACATGTAATGCCGATGCTACCAGCGCTGCAAATATTTCTGTTCGTGTGCATGAAGAGTTAGATGCTAATGCAACAAGTGCAGGAAGTATTCAATATTATGGTGAGCCAAAGAAAATACAAAAAAAGAGTACTTCAGGTGGAAGCATTAGTAGCTAATGAGTATTGACAATTCATAGTAAAGAATCGACAATTGATCACCTTTAATTAGAATAGAAAACTTATTGTAAAGACATTTGATTCATACAAATCTATAAAACACAAAAATGAAAGCATTAACGAAAACTTTAGCAATAGCAATACTATTTTTAACAACATCTTGTATGTTTAATGGAGTTAAAGGGAATAGAATTGTAAAAACTCAAGATCGAAATATCTCATCAAATTTTCAAGCTATTAAAGCAAGTCATGGTATCGATGTGTATCTAACTATGGGTGCTACTACTTCGCTAACGTTAGAGGCTGATGAAAATCTACACGATATTATCTATACAGAAGTAGAAGATGGGGTTTTAAGAATTTATGCAGAAGATAATATTTGGAGTGCCAAGAGCAAAAAAGTATATGTAACTGCTGAAAGTATTAATGAGATCAGAACTACGAGTGGTGCAGAAGTTATATCAGAAAATACCATTAAAAGTGAAGAACTAAAAGTAAGCTCTACAAGCGGAGCAGAAGTTAGATTAATTGTAGATGCAATTAACCTATCATGTAGCACAACTAGTGGGGCAGATGCACGAATAAAAGGTAGCGCAGATTACTTTATCGCTAAATCTACCAGTGGTAGCGATATTAATGCATCAAATCTAAAAGCGAAAAAATGTGATGCCAGTGTAACTAGTGGAGCAGATATAAGTATAAATGTTAGTGAAGAATTAGATGCTCGTGCTACTAGTGGTGGTGACATTAGATATACAGGTTCTCCTAAAAAAGTAAGAAAAAGTAGTAACTCTGGTGGAGGAATCAGAGGCTAAAAATTGAGTTGTTTTTTCCATTTTTTTGTTAAATGGAGGGCTGTCGGTATCGGCAGCCTTTTTTATTTTTTAATACTTTTTATATACTAACCAAATTAACTCTAACGTTATAAAAACTATTACAAGCTACTATGATAAAAAAAATTACATTACTACTTATCGTTTTACTTTGTTGTAAAAACCTAACGGCTCAAGATTTTAAAGTAAACATTAATAAGCTAACCGAAGAAACACAGCTCTTATCAGAATCACAAGATAAGATGCAATTAGTATGGTGGATACCCACAGATTTCTGGAAAGCAATCTTTGATCAAGATAAAAATATGCCTAAGACACAGGCCGAAAACATGTTAGAACATCTTGAGAAATATACAATGGTCGTAGCGGTAGATGGAAATATTGACATGAATGGCGATATTACCTATCATTCTGATGAAGAAATATTTAATACGTTACGTGTGATAGACGATGCTGGTGAGAAATACAATCCTTTGCAACATGATGAGATAGATTTAGATACGCAGCAGTTAATAAGTGTTATCAAACCAATTTTAGGACAGATGCTTGGTAAAGTAGGAGAGAATATGCACTTCTATTTATTTCAAAAAAGAAATGATCCATTAAATAAAATTGTGGATCCTTTACAATCGGATTCATTTGTTATCGAACTCACTAATGAAAAATTTAAATGGGATCTTCCGTTGGCATCTTTACTTAAACCTAAAAAATGCTCTGTAGATAACAAGCAACTAGATGGAACCTATACCTTTTGCCCATATCACGGTAACAAATTAGCAAAGAACTAAAAAAGAAAAGCCTCCATTTAAATCTACTGAACCCCAAAAGTTAGACGGTTAAACAAAAATTTATTTCTAAACCTCATCACTCAATAAATCAAGTATTTATGATGAGAAACTGAAACAAGTTCAGGTTGACAAAGACCTTTTATGACTCATTACGTATAATAAAATTTACTTTTGAGAGATATTTTCTATTTACATGGTAAAAACTTCAAAGAAACTAACATTGATTTAATCGAAAAGAATTCCCCGCATGCTTGCATCGGGGTATCTGTTGAAATTGTCATTCCCATGAAAACGGGAATCTAAATAATAGGATTTCGGTTTTTGACCCTGAGGTCAAAATGAAACTGGTGATACTCCTGTGGCTTGCCCTAGGGATAGTTGGTTTTAAGAAATTCTATATTTAAAGTTGAAAAGATTGAGAAAGTATGATACTAAAAAATGATCATAGTGACTTTGCACTAGCTTACAAAATTGAATTAATAAATGAAATTTCTAAAAATCCTAAGACGATTTTTGGAAGAGTTAAAAGATAGGTGAAAAATGAATTTCTTGTTTGTGATCATGTAGGTAATTGTAGAAATCAAAATGGTGAAACATGTGCTACGCGCCAGCTCTTGTATGTTCAGCAATTCTATATTTGTCCTGAAAAACGTGTACAGAATAAATTTTCAATTAATTTTATTCTTAGCAACGAAAACTACTAAAACAATGCTTACTCCAAGGTATATAAGGGCAACTTTAGTGTTAAAAAAATAATTCACTAAAAAAGTTTGTATTAGATAGAATATCGGAAATGCACTTGCGCCTATAGCAAAACGAGTAGTTGACTCGAACTCTACCTCTTGTATTTTTGGTTGAATAGCTTTCCAAATGCTCACAGGAACAATACTATTTAGTTTTACCAAACCATATAATACTTTCCATCCTGTGTTTGGTTCTTTTTTTTGAAAGGATGCGTCTGGTAGTATATCTAAATTTTCAATTTTTCTATTGACGATTTTAGGTTCTAAATAGTTGACATTTCCTAACTTCTCTATAATTGTATCATAATTATCAATGTCTTCTATATGTGTTGTTAATTTTTTCATAGCAACTCCTACAGCCTCTTTTAGTTGTAGCGTTGATTCGGCTAGCTTGTCTTTATTATAAAATGGGTTTACCGAAATGGGCTTGCCGTAAATAATAGAAACTGATTCAGCGAAATTTTCTGCTTTGGTGTAATTAAGTCCAACAGGAACAATGATCAATTCTAAATCAGGATTCTGTTCTAAAGCGCCGAAAATTATCCTCGTAAATCCTTTGCTTAATGGTCGAACCCACCTTCGAATATCATGCGTTCCTTCTGGAAAAATAAGTAGTGACCTTCCTTTATTAAATAACGAATAGCAGGTGTTAAATATTTCTTCATTTTTTGCCAAAGTTTCTTTTCCATCACGTAAACGATAAATGGGCAGCATGTTAACCGTAGAAAGTATCCATTTTACCAAAGGTATCTTAAAGGCGCTAGCGCGTGTTAAAAAATGAATATTTCTGGTAGTAGTGGTAGCTATTAGTAACGGATCTATTAATGCATTTTTATGATTTGAAACAAATAATAATGCTCCTTTTTTAGGAATATTTTTTGTGCCTACAACCTTTATTTTTTTATGATAAAAAAATAAAGCAGTAGTTATATAAATTTTTACTAATTGGTACCAAATCTTTTTGAGCATTAGGCAATTACTTTTTCTGATTTCTTAGACCAAAAGTACGCTAATCCTAATCCCGATGCAATATCCCAAACACTCCAAAATGCTAAACACAGCGCCATGCCTCCTAAACCATCAAAAAAGATAAAACATAGTAATAAACCAAGTCCTGAGTTTTGAATTCCAGTTTCAATAGATAGGGTTTTTTGATCTTTATACGATAGACCAACCATTTTAGAAAAATAGAACCCAGAGACATACCCTAATATGTTAAGGGCGAGTACAGCAACTAATACATAATGAACATAGTCTAAAAAAATATATCTATTCTCATAAAATGCACCGACTACAAACAATACTAATATTAAAATTGATAGTGGGCGTAATATTTTTGATAGCTTGTCGGCGATTTTAGGTCGGTATTTTCTTATAAGCATCCCTAAGATAAGAGGAAAGCCTACAATTAAGCTTACAATTTTAATAAGCTCGATAGGGTCTAATTCTACTTCTCTTAAAATTCTCGTTGTAGGTTCATATAGATTCCCCCAAAAAGCGAGATTTAAGGGAGTCATAACGACAGCTACAAGCGTTGCAAAAGCAGTTAAGCTAATCGATAATGCAGCATTTCCTCCAGCTAAATGTGTACAGAAATTCGAAATATTTCCTCCTGGGCAAGCAGCTACCATGATCATACCCAAAGCAATACTTGGGTAAGGTTGCATAACATTCACTAACAAAAATGTCAATAGTGGAAACAAAAAAAACTGAGCAATAATACCAGTTAAAACAATTTTAGGACTTTTAAAGAGGCGTTGAAAATCTTCGGTTTTAATACCCAATGCAACGCCGAACATAATAAGTGCGAGAATAAAATTTACCGACCATATTTGTTCATCATTAAAATTTATTTTTAATGAATCTAAAACAGTATCTGATTCAATTTTTAAAAGCATATTCAATAATGTTTGCACCCATTTTTAATGCTTTTTCTCGTAAATCTTGAGGATTATTATGAATTTCTTGATCTTCCCAACCATCGCTTAGATCAGATTCGTAATCATAGAAGCATACAAGTCGTCCTTTATAAAAGAGACCATATCCTTGCGGTGATTTTCCGTCATGTTCATGAACTTTGGGCAAAATATCAAAATCATACGATTGATGATATATAGCATGCTCATAAGGTATTTCTTTAAATTCTTGATCTGGAAATACTTTTTTTAATTCTCTACGAATGTATTTATCTAGACCATAATTATCAGAAATATGTAAAAATCCACCTGATTCTAAATAGGTTTTTAAATTTTTTGCATCTTCATCTGTAAAGAAAACATTACCATGGCCCGTCATAAACAGTATCGGGTAATTATAAATATCTGCACTATGTACTTCTACAGATTCTGGTTTTTCTTTAATTTTTGTATTAATATTAGAATTACAAAATTTTATAAGATTGGGCAATGCCGTAGGATTTGCATACCAATCACCACCGCCATCATACTTTAAAACAGCTACTTTTTGTGCTATAACTAGTGTAAAAGATAGATATGCTATAAGAGTGATTAAGGTTCGCAAACGACTTGTATTTGAAATCAAATATAAAATTAATATGGAGAGATATGAAAAATTAACATTTTATTAATCCCTAATTTTTAGTTGTCTTTAGAATCTGTGGAGATTTTATACTTAAATTTGTCACCTTAATTTAAAATAGTAAAACTAAAGTAAATCAAAAATGAAAAAATCATTTGTAAAAATTACAACCGTGTTATTTTTGGGCTTAGCCATTGTGTCTTGTAAAAAGGCTAAAAACGAAACTGAAGCAACAAAACCAGAAGCTAATAAAGAAATCGCGGCAACAGCTGCTAAATATGTAGCTGATGCAGATAACAGTACTATTACTTGGAAAGGTTTTAAACCTGCAGATTCTCATAATGGTACCATTAAAGTTTCTGAAGGATATGTTGCCTTAGAAAATGGCAACTTAAGTGGAGGAAATTTTGTGATAGATATGAATACTATTGCGAACCTTGATATTGAAAGTGAAGAATACAAAGGGAAATTAGAAGGTCATTTAAAAAATGCTGATTTTTTTGATGTAGAAAAGCATCCGTATAGTGTATTTGCAATTACTGGAGTTGAAACTAAAGACGGTAAAACAATGGTAAAAGGTAATTTGACTATAAAAGGAATCAAGAAGAATATTGAATTTCCTGCATCTATATCTGTGAGTGGTGATGAAATATCTTTTACAAGTGAGCCTTTTACAATAGACAGAACTGAATGGGATGTAATGTATAGCTCAGGCAAACTTACAGAAACATTAAAAGATAAAGTAATCTCAGATAATGTTGAGATTTCTTTTGATGTAAAAGCAAAAAAATCTGTAGATAACGCTTAATTAGCAGCTATTATAAGAAAGAAAAGACTACTGAAAAGTGGTCTTTTTTTATGTTAATAAAGAAATGGTGTGCACAGCAACAATACCTGCTGTTTCGGTGCGCAATCTACTTTCACCTAAACTCACGGGAAGAAAATCATAAGTTTTAGCCAAAGTAATTTCTTGAGAACTGAAATCACCTTCGGGTCCAATTAGAATAGTACTATTTTTTTCTTCTTGTAAAATAGATGCCAAAGATGTCTTAGAAGCATCGTTTTCACAATGTGCTATAAATTTCTGCCCATGAATACTTTGGGCCATAAACTCTTTAAAAGTTTGGGGTGTATTTAACTTTGGAAAGTGATATTTTAACGATTGCTTAGCAGCCGATTCTATAATTTTTTGACCTCGTTCAATCTTATATATTTTACGTTCAGAATGATCACAAATAATAGGAGTAATTTCATCAACACCTATTTCTGTAGCTTTTTCTAAAAACCATTCAAATCGATCATTATTTTTTGTAGGAGCTATAGCGATATGCAAATTATAGTTCCAAGATTTTTCTTGGTTCGAATAATGTATAATTGTAGCAATACATTTTTTATCATTAGCTACCGATATTTTTGCATCAAACAATTGACCATTGCCATTTGTAATATGTAAAATATCTCCTTCTTTTTTACGTAAAACCTTAACAATATGTCTGCTTTCAGTTTTATCGAAAGTAAGTTGATTATCACCAGGCTTTAAAATACTATTGTAAAAAAGTTGCATTATAGGTTTTTACGATATGTTCTTCGACGTTTTACAATTTTAGGATCGAAATGTTTCCAAATTTGCTGAATAGCGATATTATCTTCAAGTTCTGGCGTTCTAATACAGTTTTTAATTTCCAACGCTTTAAACGTTTCATAATATTCATTAAAAATTACAGCATGAACGCCTCTTCTTTGATAATCAGGATGCACTCCGATTAGATAAAAAATAACATCCTTACTATGTTTTTTAGCTTGTAAAAGATGATAAAATCCAAAAGGAAATAATTTCCCTTTACTTTTTTGTAACGCTTTTGAGAAAGAGGGCATTACAATAGCAAATGCTACCAAATTACCATCTTTATCGACTACGTATTTAATATAACGAGGGTTTATAAAGCTGATATATTTTTTCTTAAAATAGGCTTTTTGCTCATCTGTGATAGGCGTAAATGTAGATAGTTTTGCGTAGGAATCGTTAAACAAATCAAACATGGCATCTGCATACATCAGTACTTCTTTCGTAGTTCTTAAGTCTAAAGCCGTGAGCTCATATCTCCTTTTAATTAATTCTTGTGCTTTTTTGAAAAACTCTGGCTTCACATTTTCAAAGGGGAAACGCCATTCTAAATGTTCTTTCTCTTTTATCATACCAAGCTTTTCAAAATGCTCTTTGTAATATGGGTGATTATACCAAGTAATCATAGTGCCTAGATGATCAAAACCATCAATAAGCACGCCTACTTTATCTAAATTTGAAAACCCAACTGGGCCTTCTATATATTCGAGATTGTGTTGTTTGCCAATCTCTTCAACCTTATTGAGCAATGCTTTGGTAATAGTGATATCATCAATTACATCAAACCAACCAAACCGCATTTTTTTTATGCCTTGTTTGTTAACTTCTATATGATTGATAATTGTAGCCACACGTCCTACAATTTTACTGCTCTTGTAGGCCAAGAAAAATCGAGCATCGGCAGTTTTAAATGCCGGATTTTTATCTTTGTTAAAAGTGTTTAATTCTTCGCTTATAATTGGTGGTACCCAATAGGGATTATTTTTATATAAGCTAAAAGGAAATGTTACAAATTTTTTTAATTCAGAAGAAGTTGTAATTTCCTTAATGGTAATCATAAATTAGTATCGTTTTCTTGATTGGGATCGTAATTCTTGTTATAATCTTTTTGCTCTTTTTTACGTTGTTTGGCATCCTCTTTTGCCTTCTTCTTGGCATCCTTTTCTCTACGTTTTTGAGCTTTACTTTTTTTCTTAGGTTTATCCTTTTTTATTTTGCGTTTCTTGGCTTTTATTTTCTTTACCTTACGTTGCTTACCGAACTTGTTTTTCTTTCCAAACAATCGAGAAAAGAAACCTCCTTTTTTCTCACCATCTACCGCTTGTCCGTCAGCACCAATAACCTTAAATGAATCTTTATGCTTGTCTAAACGCCAAGCTAAACCTGTATTAATCAGAAGGGTAGAGCCACCTCTGTCACTAATAGCTCTGGCTGACAAATCAAATTGCATATTTCTATTAAAAAGATATGCAACACCACCACCAAACTGAAAATCATTAGGAATATTATCACCCTTAAAAATACCTTGGTGCTCGCCAAATATAGACCATTTATTATTAACAGAATAGGTAGCGGTTAAGATATAAGAATTCTCTTTTTGATCAGAACCTATTCTATCCATAATAAGGTTCGTTACAAATACAAATTTATTAGTAAAGTTGTTTTGCGTGAATAGCGCTATTTTTGGACTGAATTCATTTTTTATATACTGAGGAACTTGGGTTCCTATATAATTTTTTGTGATGGGTAAATTTACACCGGCGTAAATTGCTACGGCGGGAATAAGACGCTTCCAATCATATGAAGTTCTCTTTTTCCAACTACGAATTTCTTTAGATTTATCTTGATATTTTGGTGAATACACCAAATACTTTGCACCAATTGTAGCTTGACTAAAAGCAAGTTGTGATATGTTTTCTAAGGAAGGGTCTGCTATTACTAGATTTTCAGCAAAATCAATTTTATCTTGCTGAAATTTAACGTTTAAGTTCACTTCAAGCTTTTCTAAAAACTTACTGTAGCGCACCATAATGTCGCTACCTATAGAATTTACATTTGTACCTCTATCATCAATACTGCGATAAAATAAACCTCCTTCAAATTGTAAAACATCAGTGCCAACACTAAACGGACTATCACTAAAGCCAGGGCGTCTTGAGTTAATAAGTTCTGTGTACTGAGCACTACTAAATTGAATGCAGATAATGAATAGAATGATGCCGAGGAGATATCTCATGGTATAAATTCTTAGGGTCGCTTGTGTTATTTTATCATTATACTAACGTTTAAGTTGCGCTCAAATTGTTACTTTTGGCATATTATTCAAAATTTATGCAAGAAGCTGGATTTATGAACTTTTTAAGAACGATATTATTTATACTTTTAATTTATTATGGCTTAAAGCTAATTATGAGAATAGCATTACCTTTTATGATGAATAGATTTGCAAAAAATGTAGAGCGAAAATTCCAACAACAGCAAGATCAATTTAATAATAGAGATACACAAAGTAAAGTGGGAGAAACCACCATAGATAGAAGACCAGAGCAGAAAAAAGGGGATGCCGATATGGGTGAATATGTTGATTTTGAAGAGGTCGATTAATCAAGATTTTTAATGAAAGATTTAGGAAAAGAAATAGTTCCGTTTATAGTAGCTATTACTGTTTTTGTTATTGCAGCACTGGCATATTTTTCTCCAGTTCTAGAAGGTAAGAAATTGTTTCAAAGTGATATAGCCCAGTTTAGGGGTATGTCTAAAGAAGTAGCAGATTTTCGTAAAGATAATGATGCAGAACCTTATTGGACAAACAGAGCTTTCGGAGGGATGCCTACCTATCAATTGAGTGCATACTATCCTCATAATTATATTAAGAAAGCCGATTTGGCATTGCGTTTTTTACCTAGGCCAGCAGATTACTTATTCTTATATTTTTTAGGTTTTTTTGTATTGCTTTATGTACTTAAAGTAGAATGGAAATTAGCAATTTTAGGAGCATTGGCGTTTGGTTTTTCAACGTATTTTATAAGTATTTTCTCAGCAGGTCATAATGCAAAAGCACATGCGATAGCGTATATGCCAGTCGTCTTAGCGGGTATTATTGCTGTATTTCAAAAAAGATATTTATTTGGTTTTTTAGTAACTGCATTAGGAATGGCATTAGAGATTAATGCGAATCACCCTCAAATGACATATTATTTACTTTTTTCTGTACTTATTTTAGGTATCGTTTATCTGATAGATGCTTTTAAAAAGAAAGAGCTGCCAAATTTTTTCAAAACAGTTGGCATATTAGCTTCAGCGGTACTATTGGCTGTAGGGGTGAATGCCACTAGTTTATTGGCTACCAAAGAATACGCAAGTCATAGTACCCGAAGTAAAAGTGAATTAACTATAAACGCCGATGGCTCTGAAAAAGAAGAGATCACTACAGGCTTATCGAGAGAATACATTACGCAATATAGTATTGAGCCGGCTGAAAATTTTAATGTACTTATTCCTAGGTTTTATGGTGGTGGTAGTTATGAGAACATAGGTAAAGACTCAGAAACCTATGATTTTTTAAAGAATAAAGTTGGACGAAAGCAAGCCAAAGATTTTAGTGAGAATTTTCCAGGGTACTGGGGCGAACAAATTATAGTTGAGGCCCCTTTTTATATTGGGTCTATTCTCATATTTTTATTTATTCTCGGAGCTTTTTTAGTAAAAGGAAACCTAAAAAAGTGGCTCATTGCTGCCACGATTTTTTCGTTCGTATTGAGCTGGGGACGTCATTTTTCTATAGTAACCGATTTCTTTATTGATTATATTCCTTTGTACAATAAGTTTAGAGCTGTTTCGTCAATTCAGGTGATTGCAGAATTAGCGGTGCCTTTATTAGCCATACTAGCACTTAACAAGTTTTTGAACGCATCAAATGCAAAAGAAGAAAAGCTAAAATATTTAAAATACGCACTCTATGGAGTAGGAGGACTTACCTTGCTTTTTACGTTAGTAGGAACAAGTTTATTCAGTTTTGAAAGCTTTAGAGATGCACGTTGGGAACAACAATTAGAAGGAATTTCTGAAGCGTTTATTATCGATAGAAAATCGCTGTTTTTTAAGGATAGCTTACGTTCATTACTTTTAATTCTCCTTTCGGCTGTTGCTTTATGGGCATTTCTTAAAGATAAGATTAACAAGAATACTACATTAGCAATTTTTGCAATCCTTATTTTATTTGATTTAGTAGGTGTTGATAGGCGTTATCTAAACAATGATGATTTTGTTTCTAAAACAAGAGAAGAAAAACCCTTTCAAGCATCAGCAATAGATAAAGAAATTCTAAAAGATAAATCTTACTACCGTGTGGCAAATTTTGCAGTAAACCCTATAAATGATGGTAGTACCTCCTATTTTCATAATTCTATCGGTGGATATCATGCGGCAAAGCCACGTCGCTATGAAGAATTGTTCGAATATCAAATTGCCAAGAATAATATTGAAGTACTGAATATGCTAAACACAAAGTATATTCTATTTCCAGATCAGCAGGGTAGTCTTCAATTGCAAAAAAATGAAGACGCAAACGGTAATGCGTGGTTTGTACATACTGTAGAATTTGTGAACTCTGCGAATGCAGAGATGATGGCCTTAGATAGCTTGAAAACAAAGGAAAAGGCGATCGTACATATCGAATTTAAAGAGCTGCTTAAAAATACATCATTTCAAAAAGATTCAACAGCTACAATTACCCTAACAGATTATAAACCCAATGCTTTGACATATGCATCACAATCAAATTCTGAGCAATTGGCTGTATTTTCAGATATGTACTATAAAGAAGGATGGAATGCCTACATTGACGGTGAATTGACACCACATTTTAGAGTTAATTATGTTTTGCGTGCTTTGGTAATACCAGAAGGTAAGCATACAATCGAATTTAAATTTGAACCTACAGTTATAAAGAAAGGAAATACAATTACATTAATTTCCTATGCCTTATTATTATTAGTGCCTGCAGGTTGGTTTTTTATTGAAAAGAGAAGGCATGAGTCACCACAATAAGCGCTATAACCATACCATTGAGTTTTTACAGAAAGTAGTACCAGCTCCAGCTACTATTTTAGATTTGGGCACGCGAAATGATTTTACCGAAATCATGGAAAAGCACGGTTATACCGTATATAATACCGAAGGTGAAGATTTAGATGTTTTACCTGAAGTGGTGAAAAAATATAAGGTTGATGCAGTGACAGCTTTTGAAATTTTTGAGCATCTTATAGCACCTTTTAACGTATTACGTGAAATTCAACCAACAAAGTTGATCGCGACGATTCCATTGAATCTTTGGTTTGCAAGCGCTTATCGTTCAAAGACTGATAAATGGGATAGACATTACCATGAGTTTGAAGATTGGCAATTTGATTGGCTGTTAGAAAAATCTGGCTGGAAAATTAAAGAAACTCAAAAATGGACAAGTCCTATCAATAAAATTGGTTTTAGACCCATTTTGAGAAAATATACACCACGGTATTATGCCGTATATGCAGAACGATAGCCTATGCGTATCGGAATGATCTTAGATAAAACCTTTCCGCCAGACCCTCGTGTTGAAAACGAAGCGGTTTCTTTGGTTAATGCTGGTCATCAAGTATTTTTATTTTGTTTAGGATATCAAAATTTTCCCAACAAGGAAATTATTGAAGGTATAGAGGTTAGGCGCTACAAATCTAATAAGTTACAATACAAACTATCAGCCTTGGCATACACATTTCCGTTTTACACGAATGTAATGTTACGAAAAATTAAACACTTTTTAAAGAAAAATACTATAGAGGTAATCCATATTCATGATATGCGAATTGCAGCCGCCGTTTTTAAAGCCAATAAAAAACTAAAATTACCTACTGTTTTAGATTTACATGATAATATACCAGAAATTATGAAGTTTTATCCTCATTTACAAAAATTTCCTGGTAAGTACTTGATTTCTCCGCAGAAGTGGAAACAAAAAGAAGAGGAGTTCATTGCGAAAGCAACAAGAGTAATTACAGTTTCGAATGAATTTAAAGATGAGGTCATTCAAAGGACAAAGATTACCGATGATAAAATTCACGTAGTGCCGAATACGGTCTTGAAATCTTTCTATACGAAGTTTATTCTAAACAATACAATCATTTCAAAATATAAAGAAGATTTTGTTATTCTTTACGTAGGCGATACCGGTTTGCGTAGAGGCTTGTTAACTGCTATTGAAGCCATTGCTACGATAAAGGAAACCATAGAAAATGTTAAGTTGGTCATCGTAGGTAAGAATACAACCGATACCATTTTAAAAGAAAAGGTAAAAGAATTAGAAATAAACAATTATGTTGATTTTGAAGGTTGGCAAGATGTAAGTTTATTTCCTTCTTATATTATGGCGAGTGCTATATGTATTTCACCATTGCACAGAAATATTCAGCATGATATTGCTTATGCAAATAAATTATTTCAATATATGAGTTTTGGGAAGCCTGTTTTGGTGAGTGATGCTATCGCTCAGAAAAATCTTATAGAACGTGTGAATAGTGGTCTTGTTCATAAAGACAGTGATGTAAACGATTTTGCCGAAAAAATATTGAAGTTGTATAATGACAAAGCTTTCGCGGAAACGTTGGGAGCAAATGGAAAAGCATTTATAAAAAATGAATTCCATTGGAAAAAAACAGCTACTAAATTGATAGCTTTGTACGATAAATTAGCAAATTGAAAGTACTCATCATTACATATTATTGGCCACCTGCTGGAGGCTCTGGTGTACAACGTTGGTTAAAATTTGCTAAATATTTAAGAGCATTTGGTGTTGAGCCTGTTATTTATACCGTCAAAGATCCTAAGTATGCTATAGAAGATGAATCTCTACTAAACGATATTCCAAAAGATATTGAAGTGTTAAGGCAACCTATTTGGGAACCCAATTCATTATTAAAAAAAACATCAAAAAAAACAAGTGCTGGTTTTTTAAATACCAATCCTTCTTTTTTAGGGAAAATTGTCCAATACATTCGTGCCAATTACTTTATACCAGATGCGCGTAAATTTTGGGTGAAACCATCCATAAAATATTTGTCTAACTATTTAAGTAAGCATCCAATTGATGTTGTTATTACTACGGGTCCACCGCATAGTATGCATTTAATAGGCCTCGGATTAAAAGAAAAATTAGGCATAAAATGGATGGCAGATTTTCGAGATCCTTGGACAGAGATCGATTACTTTCATCAATTACCATTAACTACTAAATCTATAGAGAAACATAGATTTTTAGAACAAAAAGTGCTAAAAAAAGCTGATGCAGTAGTAGTGATTGGTAAAACAATGGCAGACAGTTATAAAAAGTACAATACTAATGTTCATGTAATTACTAATGGTTTTGACTCTGAACAAGTAGAATCTAATGTAGCTTTAGATGAAAAATTTTCTTTGGTACATATTGGTATGATGAACGCTGATAGAAACCATATTGTACTTTGGGAGACGTTACAAGAACTTATTAAAGAATCTGAAGATTTTGCTGCTGATTTAGAGTTAAAATTCATTGGTGCCGTTGCAGATGAGGTTCTAAAAGACTTAAACACTTTCGATTTAAAAAAATACGCAAATCTAATTTCGTATGTGCCTCATGATGAAATATTACAATACCAAAAGTCAGCACAAGTTTTGATGTTATTCGTAAACAATGTGCCAAGCGCAAAAGGTATTATTACAGGAAAGATTTTTGAATATTTACAAGCAAAAAGACCTATTTTAGCCATAGCACCAATTCACGGAGATTTAGCAGAAATTTTAAATAAAACTGAAGCTGGATTTGTGGTTGATTTTTCAGATAAGGAAAGATTAAAACAAAAGATAAAGACTTTATTTGATGCTTTTAAAGTTAACAATCTTATAATTGATTCAAAAAAAATTGAGCAATACCATAGAAAATCATTAACAAAGCAATTGGTTGATATACTCAAAGAAATAGTTGCAATCTTATAGAAGTTATGAAATTACCCAAATTTTTATTAGGCGATAATACAGATTATCCAGATGATATTTTCATTGTGCACACTGAATATCCTCAATTCATCATCAATTTAGTGAATGATGAGATAGAATGGTTAGAAGAAGTAGTAAGTGATAATGAATCTACTTTAGAGAACGAAGTTAATGCGCTTATTGAAGAAGCTTCTCACTTTTATGATAGAGAGATGGAACGATATGAGGATTAAAAAAGAACCCTCTATAGATTAATTTATAGAGGGTTCATCCAAAAAAGAGGTTTTAGTATTTAGCGACCTCCTTTTAATTCATCTTGCCATTTTTCTAGTTCACTCCATTTACCGTCTGCAGCTAAATCAGCTTGCTTTGGCCAAGTACCTGGATCGTGCATGCGATATCTAGGACCAGCATTGTTTAAAACTTCTTGTAATCGATCTACAGTCGCATCTGCCAATTGTCTAAAACTCCAAATGCCATCATCATTTAATAAGCCTTTAATTTTAGGACCAATACCTTCTACTTTTGTAAGATCATCTTTTACAGAATCTCCTGTATCGCCAGACTTTGCATCCTTACTTACCGCTACACCTCCTTTTAATTCGTCTTGCCATTTCTCTAGCTCACTCCATTTACCATCTGCAGCTAAACGCGCTTGTGCTGGCCATGTCGAAGGGTCATGTATTCTATATCTTGAGCCAGCATTATCTAATATATCTTGAAGTCTATTTACTTTAGTACCTGCTAACTGATTAAAACTCCAAATGCCATCATCATTAATAAGTCCTTTAATTTTAGGGCCTATACCTTCAATTTTTGTAAGATCATCTTTAACATCATCTGCTTTTGCAACGCCATCTACAAAATTTGAAGCTACGATGCTTGGGTCTGATACACCTGAAGCCGTCACTTTCGTAGCTTTTATGGTTGTATTCTGACGATTCTCAAGGTCTCTATACTTGTTTTTCCACTCTATAAGTTCATTTTTACATTTATTTTGATACCACCAACGCCAGAAAAACCATCCGATTAAAAAAGCGCCAAGCATCCATAAAAAAAGTTCGATTAAATGAGCGGTATTTTGATTTGAAAATATTGATAAGGTCATTGGTTATTATTTTACGGTTATTACTATTCTTCTATTTTTTGCTCTTCCTTCTTCTGTGTCATTACTTGTTACTGGTTCGGTTTCACCTTTTGAGACTACTTCTATAATGTCGGCAGCGATACCTTGTGTAACTAAATAATTTTTCACATTGTTAGCTCTATCTAAACCCCACTGGTAATTATTAACACCAATACTATCGGTGTGACCCGTAACAATTACTTTTTTACCAGCATATTTTTGTAGATAATTTTTGAGTTCGATAGTATATGCAGTTAATGTTCTATCAGGATTAAATTCTGCTTCTGCAAAATCGGCATATAAAGTTTTGTTACTAATACCTGCTTCAATTTCTAGTGCGTGTGCTGCTGTAATATCTTGAAATGCCATAGAAACACCATCAAAATAATTACCATTAGTATCATAATTATATGCTGATACTACAGTGTTGGGTACAATTCTATCTGGGTTTACACCTGCTTTTACAAGGATGTCTTTCAATAAAGCTGCCCTTGAATTACCTAAATGTATATCTTTACTAGTATCAACTTCAGAAGCCAAATGCTTCACATTCAATAATAGCTCTTTATCTTGATTCGCATTAAGAAAATTATAAATAGAATCTTTAAAACCACTCAATTCGTTAGGAATTATTACGCCTCCATTTGCTTCTTTGGTTATAAATCCTTTCGGAAAGTTAAAAGCAGTACTACCGTCAGACGAAAGTATTGAGAAAGCGGTTTTAGGTACTTCTACAGAAGTTTTTGGTTCTTCTTTGTTAATTGAATGCCCTTCTTTTAAATTATGAGCTGTTGCGCATTCTCCACAAATACTATTACTGATGTATTGGTGAAATACTAATGCAAAGACAGCCCAAAGTAGAAAAAGCATAAAGGCAAGCCAGAATTTTTTCATGTTTTAAGTTTTGGTTAATTAATTGTAGCTAAATGTAACAAAAAGTTTGCTGTGTTACAAATGTACTAATCTCGTATTTAGTATATTATAAATTTAATTACGAAATACACCTGTAAGCTTTTCTAATATTTGAGACACAATTAGAAGCCTAGACGTCACATTTTATAGATGTTATTTTCTTGCGGCTTGTACTAACTCTATTTTGTCAAGTGAAGTTTTAGTGGTAATTAAACCGAAGTTTATGGTGGCTTTATTTTTTTCTATTTTTTCTATAGTGCCTACCGAATTACTATCTATTAAGCGTACTTTGTCATTGATCTTGTAACTATAATCAGCTTTAGCTCTAGCGATTTTTTTTGCTTCGGTGTTTTTTTCTTTTCGAACTTTTTTTACTTTTTCAAGAACTTCCTTTTTAACTATTTCTAATTTTTGTTGCTGTTGTTGTTCTTGTTTTTTTATGACTTTCTTTTCAGCTTTTGTTTTAGGTTTATTCTTTTTATGATGTTTTGATTTTTCTATGGTTACCCATTTCATCAAATCGGTTAAAAATTGTTTTTTATTATTGGTTTGAAAATATTTATTGGTGAGTTCGTTAAATTTTCTACCTGATGATAACATCTTTTGATTATTATCATACAACTCTTGAAAACGCTCTAGTTTTTCTTGAATTTTTCGTTCTTTATCAGATAGATTCTCGGTATGCTCTTGTGCTTTCGATTGTGCTTTTTCTAAGTTATCTGAAGTTTTTCTCAACTTATTGCGCTCTTGTTGTAATTTAGAAATAGTCTTGTCTAAGCGAATCTTTTCGCGTTCTACTTTCTTCTTAGCACGATTGATTAAACTAAATGGTATTCCATTTTTTTGAGCTACTTCAAACGTAAAAGAACTTCCGGCCTGCCCTGTAAGTAATTTAAAAGTTGGCTCTAATGTTTTGGCGTCAAATTGCATGTTAGCATTCGTAACGTTATCGAGCTCATCTGCTAATACTTTTAGATTTGCATAATGCGTAGTAATTATACCATAAGCACCTTTTTCATAGAATTCTTCTAAGAAGATTTCTGCCAATGCACCTCCTAATTCTGGGTCACTACCCGTACCAAATTCATCAATTAAAAACAACGTATTCGCATTGCATTTACGTAAAAAAG
Source organism: Maritimimonas sp. 2210JD6-3 (assembly GCF_056591795.1). NCBI lineage: Bacteria > Pseudomonadati > Bacteroidota > Flavobacteriia > Flavobacteriales > Flavobacteriaceae > Maritimimonas > Maritimimonas sp. 2210JD6-3. The sequence goes on from NZ_JBWQOJ010000020.1 coordinate 31,867, forward strand.
CACGCATATTTTTTAAGCGGTAACTGTAGGTGCTTAATTGATTTTCAATTGACTGATTATCTCCTATATCGGTGAGAATAGTATCAAAAAAATAGACCTCGCTACGTTCATGAACGGGTATCAAAATACCACTTTGAATCATAACTTGTAATAAACCAATAGTCTTTAACGTAATACTTTTACCACCAGCATTAGGACCCGAAATAACGATAATCTGTTGTTCTTTGTTTAATTCTAACGTCTGAGGTATCGTTTCTATATGCTGTTTCTTATTACTTTCAAGTAAAATAGGATGATACGCATCGCGTAAGAATAGTTTTTTAGTATTCGAGATGTTGGGTAAGATACCACCAATATGCTTTGCATATTTTGCCTTTGCCGCAATAAGATCTAACTGTGTTAAGAATTCTTGATAAGTACTTAATAAAGGGCTGTATATTCGAATATCATTTGTTAGTTTTTTTAGAATTCTTACAATCTCTTCTTTTTCTTCATGAATAAGATCTTGAAGTTCGCGATTCAACCTTGCTGTTGCATCTGGAACGATAAAAACAATACTTCCAGTTTTTGAGGTACCTAAAATTGAACCTTTTACTTTACGTCTATACATGGCTTGAACCGCCATAACACGTTGATTTTCAATAACAGATTCACGAATATCATCTAAATAATCAGCGTTCGCATAACGGCTCATCGCACTCGAAAAACTGGTGCTTATCTTAGCTCTAACTGTGTTGAGTTCTTTACGAATACTTTTTAATTGATCTGAAGCCTTACTGTCAACTTCGCCAAAGTTGTTGATGACTTTTCTTATAAAATCTATCAATGTGCTAGTAAATTCGACATTAGAAGCTATTTTATAGAGTGTTGGATAATATTCTTGAAATTTCTTTAAAAATTTTAATTGAATGTTTACAGTTTCAGAAATAGCTGCAATCTTTAGAAAAGCATCAGCTTCTAAAAAACTATCTTCAATACCTAATAAATGAATCTCTTTGGTAATTTCATCAAAATGATGATTAGGTAACTTATTCTCATTCTCGAAAGAGCTTACATATTCACTTACCAATTGTAATTCTTCTAGTAATTTGAGTTTAGCTGAGATCGGACCTAGTTTTTGAACAGCCTCTCTACCTAAATCAGAAATACAGTATTCACTTATACTATCGATCACGGTATAAAACTCGAGATCATTCAATGTTTTTTGGGTGATTTTGCTACTCAAAATTGTACTTTTACAAACACACTGCAAAGTAACTATTTTTACGAGTATTATGAATGTTCAAATTGCCGAAAGTTGGAAAGCTGTTTTACAAGACGAATTTGAGAAACCCTATTTTAAATCACTAACCGATTTTGTGAAAAGTGAATATAAAAATTATACCTGCTATCCAAAAGGAAGTCAGATCTTTTCGGCTTTTGATCACTGTTCTTTTAATGATGTAAAGGTGGTGATTATTGGTCAAGATCCGTATCATGGGGTAGGACAGGCGAACGGTTTGTGCTTTTCGGTAAATGATGGTATAGCACATCCGCCATCATTGATTAATATTTTTAAAGAACTAGAAACTGATTTAGAATTGCCAGTTCCGTCAAGCGGAAATTTAGAACGATGGGCAGCGCAAGGTGTATTATTATTAAACGCAACATTAACGGTTCGTGCATACCAAGCAGGTTCACATCAAAATAAAGGTTGGGAGCAATTCACAGATGCGGTAATTGCTAAAATTTCTGAACAAAAAGAAAATGTAGTCTTTTTATTATGGGGTGGGTATGCCAAGAAAAAGGGAGCGAAGATTAATACATCAAAACACTATGTGTTAACTTCTGGGCATCCTTCACCTTTAAGTGCTAATAGAGGCTATTGGTTTGGTAACAAGCATTTTTCGAAAACAAATGCTTTACTAAAAAGTGAAAATTTAGAAATAATTGAGTGGTAAATTTACCAGTTTCGCTTATCGATTTTGTGTATGGTTTCGTTGTGTGTTTAAGTGTTAAAAGTTAGCAAATACAAATTAAATAAAGTATCCGCAAGGATATTCCTATGTAGTTTAGAGCCAAGCAATTAATAATGCACGGTGTTGGCAAACTTTTTTTATACACTTTAAAGTTGTATATTTGTTTACAAAGTGTTAATAACGCAACTTTATAGTGTTTTTATTTAAAATATTTCTATATTTGTACTGAATTTGACACGTTAAAATGGCAGATAAATTAATTGTACAATCTTTTTTACAAAAACTAAAGCAGATTATTAAAGTATGGGGTATTATCTTTTCCAATCGCCCTAAAAATAGTATTCAAAATCTTGCAGATTTAAGTATTACTGCTAATATGCGTGAAGAAATAATTCTCAATCTAGAAATTGAGGATTATAGTGAAGGACCTTTAGAGGAAACTCAACAAGGAGGAACTGAAATGTGGGTTTTTGGCAAAACAATTAAAGGTCAACAAATTTATATTAAGTTAACTATTTCTCAAATCACAGACCAAGCAATTTGCATTTCTTTTCACAAGGCTGAATTCCCTATGAAATTTCCGCTTAAGGATTAAACTAAAAACAAATTAATTATGAAAAGTCCAATCACAGGTAAGGAAATGACCTTACAAATTGAAAAGAGTATTTTGGAATTTCGAAAAGAAAAATTCGAGTATAATCACAAAAGTTATTCTTGTGAAGAAAGTGGAGAATCATTTACAACCACAGAGTTAGATGATTTTAATTTAAATCAAGTTTATAATCAATATAGGGATAAACATAATATCCCTTTTCCAGACCAAATTATTAAATTAAGAAATACTTATGGGTTATCTGCAAGTATGATGTCCAAAATATTGGGTTTTGGGACTAATAGTTATAGGAATTATGAAAAAGGTGAAGTTCCAAGTTTAGCAAATGCTAATTTAATTAATACCGTTTTAAACAGTATTTTGAACTTTAAATTGTTAGTGGATTTAAACAATGATTTAAACGATGAAGAAAAAATAAAAATTCTTAAAAAGATTGAGGTTGTCATTGAAAATTATCGAGAGAGCAAGGATGATAATAAATATGTAGATATCTTATTTGAAAATAGATTACCAGATAATTATACAGGTTATAGAAAACCTGATATGGAAAAGATGGCAAATATGATTTTGTTTTTTGCCGAAAAGCTAAATCCTACCGAAACAATGATGAATAAATTATTGTTTTATTCTGATTTTTATAATTACAAGAAGACAGCATATTCAATAAGTGGTTCAAATTATATGGCACATAATTATGGTCCAGTTCCAGTGAGATTTGGAGGTATCTTTGATTATGCAGCAAATAAGGATTATATTTTTATGAAAGTGGAAGATTATGGTAATGGATATTGGGGTAAATGTTTTTATAAATCGAGTCAAAAGGATTTTAATTCTGAATTATTCAGTTCCGAGGAAATAGAGTCTTTAAATGTTATTGTAAGTACATTCAGAGGATGTAATGCTACACAAATAATGCAAAAAAGCCATGATGAAAAAGCTTGGTTAGAAAATGAAAAAAGCAAAAGTTTAATAGATTATAATTATTCATTTGAATTAATTCACGTCTGATTTTTTCAAATGTTTGCCAACGTTAAGCTTAAGCTGAGTTTTAATTCCGTTTAGCGAGTGATAAGCGAAGTTGCCTGAAAACGAATTAAGAATCAAACTAAATTTCTATTTTTACAGCAAACCAAATATGTGTTGCAACGTTCGTATTCTATAATTATCCCTGTTTATAATCGCCCTCAAGAAATTAAGGAATTACTTAAAAGTTTATGTAAACAAACTTTTAAAGACGATTTTGAAGTGGTGGTGGTTGAAGATGGTTCTAATACTACTTCAGAAGAGCTAGTAAACAACTTTAAAGACAAACTTTATCTTCAATATTTTATTAAAGACAATAGTGGTCCTGGGTTGAGCAGAAATCATGGAATGCAAAAAGCTAATGGAAACTATTTTATCATTTTAGATTCTGATGTCTTATTACCAGCACATTATTTAACGGAAGTCGATATTACTTTACAAAATAATTTTACCGATGCATTTGGTGGTGCAGATGCTTCGCATCCTTCATTTACCCACTTACAAAAGGCGATTAGCTATTCGATGACCTCGGTACTAACAACAGGAGGCATTCGTGGAAATAAAAATATAAAAAAATTCCAACCGCGTAGTTTTAATATGGGCTTGTCAAAAGTTGCTTTTGAAAAGACTAATGGATTTGGAGCACAGCATTTTGGTGAAGATATCGACCTTAGTTTTCGATTGCGGCAAAACGGATTTGAATCTCAGTTTATTGAAAAAGCCTTTGTCTATCATAAACGTAGAAATACCTTGTTAAGTTTTTTTAAACAAACCTTTAATTTTGGTGCTGCTAGACCGATTTTAAATAAGCAACATCCCAAAACGGCAAAGATTACCTATTGGTTTCCTAGTTTGTTTGTACTTGGCTTGTTGTTTTCTGTGGTTGCCTTTTTCTTTGGTTATACTTGGTTTTTATTAGGGTTTAGCCTCTATTTTATCTTACTATTTTTAGATAGCTTTGTTAAAAATCAAAATTTTAGTGTTGCGCTTATGAGTATGTTGACAACGCTTGTGCAATTTTTAGGATATGGGTTCGGTTTCTTACGATCTGTTTTTCGCATAAGCGTGCTTCAAAATCCGATAGAAAAAGCCTTTCCAAGAATGTTTCGTTAACCTATTATTTTACGATTAGTATTTACTATTTTTGCGCCGACAAAATGAATAGATGGAATACGCTAAGAACATACTCGAAACCATTGGTAATACGCCGTTGGTAAAACTCAATAAGTTAACGGAAGCGTTACCATGTTTGGTGTTGGCAAAATATGAAACGTTTAACCCTGGCAATTCGGTAAAAGATCGTATGGCCTTAAAAATGATTGAAGATGCCGAAGCAGATGGACGCTTGAAGCCAGGCGGAACGATCATCGAAGGTACTTCTGGTAATACAGGTATGGGGTTAGCACTCGCTGCAATTGTAAAAGGATATAAGTGTATTTTTGTGATTAGCGATAAGCAATCTAAAGAGAAGATGGATATTTTACGTGCTGTAGGTGCCGAGGTAATTGTGTGTCCTACAGATGTTGAACCAGACGACCCGAGAAGTTATTATTCAGTTTCTAAAAGGCTGGGAGAGGAGACACCTAATTCTTGGTATGTAAACCAATATGATAATCCTAGTAATGCAAAAGCGCATTATGAAAGTACGGGCCCTGAAATATGGAAACAAACTGATGGTAAAATCACACATTTTGTGGTAGGTGTAGGTACTGGCGGAACGATATCTGGTGTTGGTAACTATTTAAAAGAGCAAAATCCAGATATTAAAATTTGGGGTATAGATACCTATGGATCTGTATTTAAAAAATATCATGAGACAGGTATTTTTGACGAAAATGAAATCTACCCGTATGTCACAGAAGGTATAGGTGAAGATATTTTACCCGAGAATGTAGATTTTTCTATTATTGACGGATTTACGAAAGTAACCGATAAAGATGCTGCGGTATATACGCAACTGCTTGCTAAAGAAGAAGGAATGTTTTTAGGGAATTCTGCGGGAGCTGCTGTAAAAGGTTTATTACAATTAAAAGAGCATTTTACCAAAGATGATGTAGTAGTGGTATTATTTCACGATCACGGAAGTCGCTATGTAGGTAAGATGTTTAATAATGATTGGATGCGTGAAATGGGATATATAGATTAACTTTTTTAAGTGTAGATACTATCTAATGTATCTGTTTCGACTTGAACAATAAAATCAATAAGTTGTTCTTGGTTTTCTTTACCAAGGTTTTTAAATAAATCGTTTCCTTTTGCGATAAGTTCATAGCCAATTTCTAATCCCTTAATTTCTTGTTTTGAATACGCTTTTGGTTTTTTCTTCATTTTTATAATCAAAAAAGAGATGATCTCAATAATCTTTTCTACCTGTTTTCTATCATGTAGCGTTTCAAATAGTGTTTTAGTACCATATATAAAGTTATCTACATCTGCTCTCGGTAACTTTCTAATGAAGTTATAAATGATTTCAGTAGTAAAAGGAGGTTCTTTTTTTGATTTTTCTGCTTGTGCTATGATTTGTTTTTCAAACGTGTTTGCATCGCGAAACGAGCGTAAAGCTTTTATACCAGAGTTTAATATTTTTGGAAGATATCGACCATGTTTAAAAATAAGAGATGCAGAATCAATTAATATTTGTAATAGATTACCTGGGTTTTTAATATAATTATCTAGACTTTCAAAAGCTTCATCGAGTTGCTTTCTTTTTTGAAGATCTGGATAGATGTAGGTTAAAAAATAGGTTCTAATTTCATTAATTTGATCTTCAGTGATAGAAGATGGTAATTCATATTTTTTAATAAGATTTTTATATTGATAACGCTCATCGATGAGGTTGCGATATCCGATAATAATCTCATTTAAAATATTCTCTTTATCCATATACCACGCAAAAATTATTTTAAATGAGTATCAATTATAGTTAAGAACTCTTCTGGCTCTGGACGAATTCTATAATTATCAGTTTGATCTAAATAAATTATTTTTAAATTTTTATCGGTAATGATAACTGTAGGTAGAACCGTGTCTGAATTGTAACCTAATAATTGAAAACCTGCTGGTATTCCGTTTTTATGGTAGATACCTAATTGTTTTGCTGCCTTACCATTAGCATCAATTAAAAACTCAAAAGAAACCTGATGTTTTTCTGCTAAAGTCTTGGTAAACTTATGAGGTTGAGGACTTATAAGAACAGTTTTTACACCTCTATTTGATAGCTCTTTATACTGAGATGCTATTTCTTTTATTTGCGCCATGCATAATGGGCACCAATTTCCGCGATAGAATAAAAATATAGTAGGTTGACCTTTAAAACCTGAAGAAACTATACGATTACTGTCAATATCTTCTAATTCAAAAACGGGTAATTTTTCTCCTAATTTTAAAACCTTGCTTTCATCGTTAGTTAGTTTAGAATACCAATAAACATATAGAAGCCATACCAATAATAAAAATGCAATAGTTATAGATTTAAATATATGTTCGTTATGTATAAAAGCAGCTATTGAACTACAAAGTAATCCTATAATTATTACTATGGTATGTGGTTTTAGATTTAAACTAGTTCTTGGTTTCGGAAATAAGAATAAGCCAGCAAAATAGGAGACAATAGATCCAGAAGAAATGAGTTTACCTAATTGTAAAAATGAGAAGCCATCTGTAAATAATTTAAATGAACTACTTATAAAGATATAAACAGCAATAATGTTTAGCGCAGATATAAAAATAGATTTTGATAAGTTGACCATATTTTTTTATATAGACGCTAATATATGAGTTCTAGTAGAATATTATGAACTAATTTTTAGTTCCATTTTTATATTACTCCGTTTATAAGGAGATTTTTTTTCAACCAGTATTTCTATAAAACCATATTTTCTATAGATGTAAATGGCGTTTTCTAAAATTCTATTTGAATAAAGAGTCAATTTGTTAAATTTTCTTTCTTTGGCAAAAGAAATGCATTTTTGCATTAATTGTTGGCCAATTTTTAAACCGCGATACTTTGGTGAAACAGCCATTTTAGTGAGTTCGAAAACATTTTTATCTTTCATAGGCATTAAAGCCACAGTACCCACAATATTGTCTTGATATTTTGCAAAGAAAATATAACCTCCTTTTCCTAAAATATATTTTTCAGGTTTGCTAAGTACTTCTTTATCATATGCTTCTACATAGAAAAAAGTTTCTAACCATTCTATATTTAGGTCATAAAAGTACTTTTTGTGCTTGTTGTTATAATCTATAATTTCTATTTCAGTTTTTGTTTCCATATTTTCAAGTATTAAATTACTGAAGTCTTTTTTACTGAATTGATCTTCTAAATGATTTATATGTTCTATTAGAGAAGTGCTAGTATGTTGAGTAATTTTATTAATAGTTTTCTCAATAGCATTCCATATTGGTTTTAGTTTCGGTAATAAATTTTTACCTTTTTTAGAAAGCGTAATGATTTTTTTTCGTTTGTCAATAGAATCATTTTTTAAAGCAATTAACCCTTTTTTTGATAGTTTATTAGTTATTTGTGTAATTGCAGGTTGCGACAATTGCAAACTGTTTTTTAGTTCAGTATTTGTAACGCCTTTTTTCTGAGTTATAATTTTAAAAGAAGGAAATAGATACGGGTCAAAATCTAGATTTACATGATTATACACTAACTGTGTTTCTTTCATCATATACTCGCTCAATCTTTTTAGACGAGAGCCAATACCAATATTTCCTAATCCTCTTAATGAATTCATATAAATATTTATATAAGTGCTTATGTAAAAATATAAATTATTTTACAAATAGCAAAACTTGTAATAAAACAGCTAAAAATTAGTATATTACCTTGGTGATTAAAGAAGACTTTCTATATTATCTTTGGGTAAATAAAATGTTTGATACCAACATTTTAAAAACAGTTAAGAACGAATCGGTTCTTGTGAAAAATGTAGGTCATCGCAATATGAATACTGGGCCAGATTTTTTTAATGCACTATTAAAAATAGATAATCAATTATGGGCTGGTACTATCGAAATGCATGTAAAATCTTCAGACTGGTATGTGCATGGTCATGAAAAAGATACGAATTATGATAATGTAATTCTGCACGTTGTTTGGGAACATGACGTACCTGTTTTTAGAAAAGACAATACAGAACTTGCAACTTTAGAACTTTCAAAGTTTATTGATATATCTGTGCTTAAAAAATATTATGAATTATTTTCTAAAAAAAGAAAATGGATTAATTGTGAAAGCCAAATTAATAAGATAGATAATTTTATAATTGATAATTGGTTAGAGCGATTATACTTTGAAAGATTAGAACAGAAAGGAAATCTAATTTTAGATTTATTAACTACATCTAATAACGATTGGGAAGCTGTACTTTTCAGGTTGTTAGCCAGAAATTTTGGTTTAAAGGTGAATGCAGAGTCATTTTTTGATATGGCAACAAAAATTGATTTTTCTATTATTAGAAAAGAATCTCATTCACAGGAAAACTTAGAAGCACTTTTTTTGGGTCAAGTAGGGCTATTATTAGAAAAGAAGGACAGTAGTTATTATAATTCACTAAAAAAGGAGTATGATTTTCAAGTAAAGAAGTATAAACTAATTGTTCAAGATAAATTAAGTGTGCAGTTTTTTAGATTGCGACCTCATAATTTTCCTACAATTAGATTAGCTCAATTAGCTGCCTTATATTTTAAGCATAAAAATTTATTTTCTCAAGCTATTGTCACTTCTTCTAAAAATGATTTTTACGATCTTTTTTCTGTAAAGGCATCTTCATTTTGGGATGCACATTATACGTTCGATGCTACATCTAAAAAAAGCGCTAAAATATTATCAAAACCTTTTATAGATCTGTTGCTTATCAATACGATCATTCCTTTAAAATTTATTTATAAAAAACATCTTGGTAAGCCAGATAATGATGAGGTACTAGCATTAATCGATACTATTAAACCTGAAAAAAATACTACAATTAGACATTTTAGTGAGTTGGGTGTAGTATCAAAATCTGCATTACATTCTCAGTCACTGCTACAATTAAAGAAAAAATATTGTCAAAATAACAACTGTCTAAATTGTAATATAGGAGTTAAGTTATTAACAAGTCAGTAATAAATAAGTGATGTTAATATAAAATATTTATTTTTTTTAGATAATAAGTTTATATTCGCCTGTTTTTTAACAAATAATTTATTAACCAATTTATTTAAATAATGAAAAAAACTAATTTAATTACAAAGTTAGCATCAGTATTAGTGTTAGCTTGTTTAACAATTTTTGTCGCTTGTAATGAAGATAATACATCTATTGAAAATGAAATCCCTAAAGACGCACTTGCGAAATTAGAAAAAATGTATTTTGACATTTCTAATGCAAAGTATATGAATTTTATGGGAGAAGATGGAATTGCCGTAGAAGATATGTTCTTTACATTAGAACAAATAGACGAAATGGCTGATGCTAATGAGGGCGCAATTCAAACAAAGCAGTATCGAACAAACAATATTGTAAGTGTTAGAGGTGGTTCTAGAGTGATTACAATGAGTGTTGATCCTGGTTTAGGTCAAATAGGATCTGATGCTTTAGATGCAACGATCGATATGTATAATGCTGAAGGGTTATCAATCACTTTTAGGAGAGTTGATTTTGGCTTAAAGGGTAAAAGAAGCGCTAATATTGAAGTTACCGAATTTTATGAGTTAGAATCTGGAGGCTTTATTACTTTAGGTAGAGCTGCTGGTTTTCCAACTCGAAAAGGCGATCCAGCTAAAGGTTTTGGTATCAATAGTCGTTGGTTTGAACTTTCTATTGCACCGAGTGTTGCTGAGCTTGCAGGTACTATGGCGCATGAAGTTGGGCATTGTATAGGTTTTCGTCATACAGATTATCAAACAAGAGAAAGTTGTGGTTCTAATGTGAATGAAGGTAGTGCTGGAGTTGGCGCAATTCATATTGCAGGTACACCAACAGAATCAGATGCAACTTCTTTAATGCAATCTTGTGGTCCAGCTATTACATTTAATAATAATGATGTGATTGCTTTAAATGTACTTTATTAAGCGTTTAACACTAGCTTAAATAAAATCGGAAAAGCTGCTATTTGGCAGCTTTTTTGTATCTTTATAAGTACCAGAATTGAAAAACCAAAATGCTATGAAGAAAATACTGCTTAATATCAGTACTTTTCTACTTTTAATTTCTTGTGCAAAAGAGTTGCAAAAAGAAGGTGTAAATTTTGCCACTGCGCCACCTAAGATTGATTATAAAAAAGAACTACAATCCTATTTAAAGTCAAATTTAAGTGTATTAAACGAAGGCTTTTCTAATAAAAATTTTGCGTTAGATTCTCTCTATAATGATCTTAATCATCAATGTATCTGGATTAGTGATTCATTAACCTTAAATAATAAGGCAAAAGCGTTGTTAGATAGTTTAACAGAAGCTAGAAAGTATGGACTTAATGCTTCATATTATCATGTGAATTCAATTAGAAAGCTTACCAAAGAACTTTTAAAAGAAGTTGATGAGAAAAAGAAATACAAAATTGCATCTGAGATCGAATTAAAACTTTCTGATGCCTATATGTTTTTCGGGAAACACTTGCATTATGGTGTGTTAGATTCATTAACAGGAATTACTGAGTTGCCAAGAAAGAAGTTAACTGTAAACTTTATTGATTATTTTAAAAATGCTTTAACATCTGAAACTTTACTCAATTCATTATTTGACTTACAGCCTAAAAGCGCTACCTATAAGAAAATTCAATTTAAACTTGCTGATTATTTGGATAACGGATCAATGAGTACCGATTATGTCTCTGTAACGAATTTTAGAAAAGATTCAATAAAGGCTTTAACGCAAGCTCAAAAGGCATTAATCTTACATAAGTATTTAGACAGTGTAGCATCAGATTCTATATTTAATACTGCTTTGCAGAAGTTTCAAGAAGATCATGGGTTAAAACCCGATGGTTTAGTAGGTAGTAACACTGCCAAGGCACTCTCTAAAAGCCCTTACAGGTATTATCAAACCTTGGTGGCTAACCTAGAACGATGGCGTTGGAAAGATACATTACCAGAAGATTATTTATTGGCAAATATTGCTGCGTATAATGTAAAAATGTTTGTGAAAGGTAAACTAAAACATCAATATAATACTGTTGTAGGAAAGTATAAAACACAAACCCCAGAAATAAAAGACTCATTACTTTCGGTGATTGCATACCCGTATTGGTATGTGCCTAAAAAAATATCGTTAGAAGAGGTGTTTGTGAAGGCGCAAAAGGATTCTACATATTTTAAAAGAAATAATTTTGAAATCATTACCTATCAAAAAGAACCAGTAGATTATGCCAGTTTAAATTGGGAAGAAATCAATAAGGGTAAGTTTAATTATCTGGTTCGACAGGCTGGTGGCTGGTCAAATTCACTAGGGTTGGTCAAATTTATTTTTCCCAATAAAAATGCAATATATTTGCATGATTCTCCTTCAAAATCATTGTTTAATCGAGAGAAAAGAGCCTACAGTCATGGATGCGTTCGCGTACAACATGCTTTACAATTAGCTGATAACTTACTTACGTATGATAAAAATAGAATGACTATCGATACTATAAAAAAATATATAAGTATTAAAAAGCAAAAATCTATACGACTTAAAAAGCGATTACCAGTATTTCTATATTATTTTACTGTAGATGTTAATGAAAATGATAAAGTTGTATTATATGATGATATGTATAATAAGGACAGACTTATTTTAGAGCAATTACGTCAAATAGATAAAAAATACCAACCAAATAATGATTAGGTATTTTTCTGAATAGCTACTGAAGTATTCGCTATTTTTGATTTAGACAAGTAGTCTCTTTTTGGAAAATAAATGAATAAACAACTACCTTCTTTTATTTTGGCAATAACGTTTTTATAACCTTTTTTTGGTAGCGAAGGACACCCATAGCTTCTACCTAATCTGCCGTTTCTTTTCACAAAATCAGGACTAGCATAGTCAGCTGAATGAATTACCACAGCTCTTTTCCTAGCATTGCTATTGGTGTATTCTAATCCATCAAGACGAAGCGAATACCCGTGTTTACCCATGTAAGTTTCTGCAGTTTTATAAAAACCAATACTACTTTTATGGCTATTAGGTTTATTAGAAAAATATTTTGCAAATTCGAAACCAGAATTTCTGCCATGAGCCACTAAACTTTTATGAACTACTTGCTTCGTTTTTGTATCGATGATAAATAAACGCTCTTCTTTAGAATGCTTACTAAAATCAATTACAGTTAGAAATCTAGTATTCGATAATTTATTATCTTTTTGTAAGGTTAAAAACCCTTTTAATGCGATTTTAAATGCTTTAAAATTTAGATTTTCTGTATGGAGATCTTCATAAAAGTTATAGGCATAACTTTCAAAGGAAAGTTCATTGGTTTTAAGAATAGGTGTTTTTTCTTTTACAATAGGTTTTTCAACACTGCTTTTCCAAGAAATAGTAGATAAAGTAAATAAAAATAAAATCAATAAAAGTCCTTTTTCTTTCATGTTTAGATAGAAATTAGTTTATAATTTTCCATTAAAAAAAGGGAAGCATGCGATAACACACAGATTCTATTAACTTATTTTATTATGATTTATTGTATAGAAAATATACTTTAACAAAAAAGACAACATTATTTGTTGCCTTTTTTAGTATCACTAGTATATTTTTGTTTGTTTAACTCATCTTGAAGTTCACGTCTGAGTTTTTGTTCGCGTTCTAAAGAACGCTGTCTGTGCCCTTCGTACTCTTCTTCTATTTCAGCCTTATCTTTTCTTGCTTGTACAGTAATTGTATTACTTTGTTTAAACTTACCAATAAATATTGCTAGTAAAACAGATAATGCAGCAATAATAGACCATAACAAAGTATTGTACCCAGTTTTACTCATTGGAATCCCTAAAAACTTTATACTATCTTTTTCTTTAGTAACAGAAGTTAAATTTTCATTGGTTTTGCCTAGATCAGATTTTAGCGTTTCGATCTCACTTTTTTGAGTAGCAATGGTATTGTTTGCATTGGCAAATTGAGCTCGGGCACTTTTTAATGAATCGATCACATTATCTCTAAACTTAAAAAGGTTGTTAACTTTTACAGTTTTATAACGTTGACCAGTTCTAGGATCAGTCCATTTTGGCGACTTCTTATATAAGTAGTCAAATTGACTTTGAATAGAGCCATCGTTTAAAGAACCTGTTTCTTCACTAGTAGTATTTTGAGCATTAAGGGTTAATGATAGTAATTGTAGGGTGAGAATTGAGAGTATTAACTTAGCTCGTTTCATTTACTAAAAAAATTTATTGAGTTATTTTAAGGTGTCAAAAGTAATTATTTATTCTAAAAAAAATACACCTATGTTGAAAACGTTTAATAAAGTGATTTATACTTAGTGGGATTTACCTCATGCATAAGGTTGTAAATACCCTCAAAAACATCTTCAACTGAAGGTTTTGAGAAGTAATCTCCATCTGTGCCATATGCTGTTCTGTGATCTTTAGCGGTAATTGTTAACGGTTGACTGTCTAAATACTGATAAGCTCCTTGCTTATTTAAAATACAATCTAGAAGATAGCCAGAAGCTCCGCCAGGCATATCTTCATCTATTATAATAAGCCTATTCGTTTTCTCAACACTTTTTACAGTATCATGATTTAGATCGAATGGTATCAAACTTTGTGCATCTATTATTTCAATATCAATCTCAACTTGTGCGAGTTCTTTAGCGGCTTCTTCTACTATTTTTAGCGTTGATCCGTAAGAAACGACCGTTACATCATTACCTTCTTTTATAGTTTCTACAAGACCAATGGGGGTTCTAAATTCACCTAAATTTGTTGGCAATTGTTCTTTAAGGCGATAACCATTTAAATTTTCGACAATAATAGCAGGTTCATCACTTTCTAAAAGTGTGTTGTAAAAACCTGCAGCTTTAGTCATGTTTCTCGGAACTAGAATATACATGCCACGTAGTAAATGAATCATTGCACCCATATGAGAACCTGCATGCCAAATACCTTCTAGTCGATGCCCTCTGGTTCTTACAATCATAGGAGCTTTTTGTTTTCCTAAAGTTCTGTACCTAAGGGTAGCAAGATCGTCACTTAAAATTTGTATTCCGTATAACAGATAATCAAGATATTGAATTTCTGCTATAGGTCTTAAACCACGCATTGCCATACCAATACCTTGTCCCATAATTGTAGCTTCTCGAATACCCGTATCGGCAATTCTTAGTTCACCGAATTTTTCTTGGAGTCCTTCTAAGCCTTGATTCACATCGCCTATATAACCTGCATCCTCGCCAAAAATAACAATCTCAGGATGCTTGTTTAAAAGCTTACTGAAGTTATCTCTTAATATAATACGAGCATCTACAGTCTCATTATTTTCAGCATATGTAGGTTTAACTTCTCTAACAGCAGTTGCTTTGTTGGGTAGTTCACTATAAAGATGTTCGCTATAATTTTTATATTCTTCGGCTGTAAATTGTTTTATAAAGTTTTGTAAAGCCTCCTTATGAACAACTTCTTCATTTCTAATTTGAACCAATACTTTTCTAGCAATAGACAGTACATCTTTTTTGGTAGGTTCTGTAGTTGATTTTAGGTCGTTAGCATATTTAGCAATGAATACTTTATTAGAACTTTGTTCTGCTATACTATCTATCAATCGTAATAATTGATTTTTCTTTTCCTTAATCGGATTTAAATAGGCTGTCCAGGCTTCACGCTTAGCGGTATTTACTTCTTTTTTTGCATCTTTTTCTAATGCAATTATTTCTTCTTCATTTTCAAATGTGCTAATAATCCATTCGCGCATCTTTGTGTTACAGTCGAATTCTTTCTCCCATTGTAAACGTTCAGCAGATTTATAGCGCTCATGCGAGCCAGAAGTAGAATGTCCTTGAGGCTGTGTTAGTTGTTGAACATGAATTAAAACAGGCACATGTTCATTACGCGCTACGGTTGCCGCTTGATTATAAGCATCTATTAATTTAGAATAATCCCATCCATTAACAATATAAATCTCATAGCCTTGGTTATTTTCATCACGTTGAAATCCTTTTAAGATTTCAGAAATATTTTCTTTGGTAGTTTGGTATTTTGCAGGTACAGAAATTCCGTAAGCATCATCCCATACACTAATCACCATGGGCACTTGCAAGACTCCTGCCGCATTAAAAGTTTCAAAAAATAATCCTTCAGAAGTACTGGCATTACCAATTGTACCCCAAGCTATTTCATTTCCATTATCAGAAAATGTAGTTTTATTTTTTAATCCGTCATTGTTTCTAAACATTTTTGAAGCCTGTGCCAAGCCTAATAACCTAGGCATTTGTCCGGCAGTAGGAGAGATATCTGCGCTTACATTTTTCTGTTGCATTAAGTTCTTCCAAGAGCCATCTTCATTCAAGGTATGTGTCATAAAATGCCCACCCATTTGTCTGCCTGCAGATTGGGGGTCGGCTTTAATATCTGTATGTGCATATAGACCTGCGAAGAATTGTTGAGGTGTAAGTTCACCAATAGCCATCATAAAGGTTTGGTCTCTATAATAACCAGAACGCCAATCACCATTTCTAAATGCCTTGGCCATGGCCAATTGAGGTACTTCTTTACCATCACCAAAAATTCCGAATTTTGCCTTGCCAGTTAAAACCTCTCTTCGTCCTAATAAGCTACATTCTCTACTAACTACAGCAATTTTATAGTCAGTAAGAATTTCTTTTTTAAACTCTTGATATGACAATTTTTCTTGCGAATCAATCAACTTTTCTGACATTTTATATGGGTGGTTTTTCAATTTGCAAAGGTATGATTTTTAAAACTCTTTTAAAAATACATACTAGTTATTTAACAAAAAGCAATTCTTTAGTAAAAAAAATGAGATTTTTTTACGATTCTTATAGCATTGAGCTGTAATTTTTTTCCAGATTTTTTCAAAAGAAAATTAGTAGAATCCTCTTTTTATAAAGTTATAGATTCTTCCTGGACTTAATGTAATTACAAATCGTATTCTCCTGCTATAATTTCCTAGATTGGGTTCAAAACCTAAACTCGACTGTAGCGGAAAATAGATTTCTAAGATATTATGTACAAAGTTTAACCGGATGCCTGTATCATATCTAAATTCTGGTTCAAAGCCTTTATTTTTAAATAATCCAGCATCAGCATAAGCTTCTATCCATCTCCATATACCGATACTTCCGTTTGCCGTGATCATCCAACGATTTGCAAAGCTATTTTCAAATTGAGATTTAAATCCGCCTTCAGCAATAATGATCTGCTGACTTAAAAATCCAGATTGTTCAGAGCGTCCTAGGTATTGATAATCAAATAGGTAATCTGTAGGTCTATCTAGAGAAAAACTAAACTCATTAGAAGAGGTTTGATTATGTAAAAAAGTTCCTGCAAACAGTCGCAGATCATACCTGCGATTTTCTTCTGTGAGTCTTCTGTACCTAAAGTCTAACGCTAGCTTGCTAAAATTTTTTGATAATTGAAAGTCAGTACTATAACTTAACTCTGTAATAATATCTAAATCTGCAAAAACATATCGGGCATTAAAAACATTATAGCTGTCTAATTCTGAGGGTTCGGCATCTGGTGCTGCTTCTCTATCTACTACTACATATCTTGCAAAAAGTGATTTTCCGCCAATGTCTCTTAAGCTTTTTCTCTGAAAATCTAGTGAAATGAAAGGAGTGAATCGTGTGTACGATAATTCTGGTGCATACTGAAAAGTGCTGCCAGATACACCGATTCTGTAACGATAAATCGAAGAATCTTCTGGTAAATTTTCATAGACTAATGACGCTGAACCCGATAATTGATTGCTTTTAAAACCATACGATGGTGAAATTTTATATAACCATTTTTTTTTGAATAAGGCCTCGTTATAAATTTCAGGTCCGAGAATCAATCCGTCATAGAAATTATAATTGGCTCTAACGTTATAAAAAACCTGATTATAGAATGGATTTTCTATGTCTTTAAAGAAACGAAGTTGTATGGGCTTATTAAATATACCTTTTAGATTTTTCCAATTATCCCGTAAATTTAATTCTGGATAATGATAATCGTAATTTAAAACAAGCCGTTTATAATCGCCTTTTGGTATTGTAACAGTAGCAGTACTATCTATATTTTCTAACCATTTCTTAAAAACAGTTTCTTTTTGCTTATTTACACCGTATAAAGTAATTGGTGCTGTGAAATTTCGTTTGTTTTTAATGGTAACTTTTATCGAATCACCTTTCTTTTTTACTTTAGAAATGGTATAGTCTATTTTTTTTTGAGTGTTTATATAATCACCAAAAAACCAGCTTACATTTTTATCGGTTTTTTTTGTAATAAGTTTCTTAAAGTTATGGCTAGAAGTATTTTTGAGTTTGTTAGTATTGTAAAATTCTTTAATACTTTTAGTCACAATACTATCTTGTAAATATTCATCTAGATATTGTAAACCTATACCTGCTTTATATTTATTGACAACTTTTCTGTTAAAATTTGATAGTGAATCTACTCGAGTACTAAGCGCTTGATCTAAATTTTTTCGAGCAGCAAACTGATACACAAAAGGATACTTATCATTAAAATCTAACTTTGCAATATTATAACTACGCACACCCCAAATTTTTGAGATATTACCCATGGCTTTAATTTCTGGATAATATTTCGCTACATACTGCATCATTAAATAGGTTTGGATACCGTCTAAAAGCCAGTTATCTGTCCTGCGATTTACAATGAGGGTGTTTTCTAAATATTTTCTTGTGAGTGCCTTGAACATTTTTATATCCCATTCAAAAACACCCGAAAAGGGATTGAATATCTTAGGTAGTTGATTCAATCCATAAATAGGATTTTTATCGTATGTTATCTTACTTACATAGAGTTTTTTATGTGGATATGCGCCCAAATATTTTTCAATAAAACTTATTTGCCGGTTAATAACGTCTTCCTTTAAATCTTCTTTTAAAGTAGTGCCATTTACATTCGTCAACACTTCAGCAGTATTAGCTTGATAACTTTTAAAATCATTTAATACAGAAATGTTAAGCTCTAGATCAACGCGATCGTTTCCTTTAAAGTTATAGGTTTTGTAAGGTGGTTGCACGTTAGTATTTACTTGATCTAGATCGGTGTTAACGGCAATACCTTCGTATGTTTTGAGTTGTATGTTATAATTTGTAGGGTGCATGTAATAATCATCTAGATTAAGATTGCTCATAGCTTGCCATTTTGAATCGAAAACGGCAGGAGTAATATGCCAATTTCTCAAATTATAAGTAGTACCCGCTCTGCCATATTTGGTAAACTCATCTAATGGTATAAGAACTTTATATTTTAAATTAATGACTAAGGAGTCATTAGGCTTCAATGTGCTGTTCAATACTAAAGGAATAATATCTGGCTTTTTATTATTAATTTTCCAGCTAGACTGGTAATTTTCTACAGTTATAGTGTCTATTCGAGTATATCCTCTTTCATTTTTTTTAGAAAAATAAAGACTTTTATTATAATCTTCTATCATCCTTTTGGTTAAGGGTGTATTACGCCCTTTGTAACTGTTTGGCCAATTGAGTAAGTAAATAGTATCGTGTGAAGTATTACTCTTATTAAAATAAATGATTTCTTGTTCAATCTCTAACTGATGTTCTTTTATATTTAAAAAAACTTGCATAGTAATATGATCATTTTGAGCATTTGAGCTTAAAATGAATCCCATAAAGATCGCTATGAAAATTCGTTGTATCAATTAATTTTAATAAACTTAATAGGGCTAGGGGTTGTTGAGTTTTCGATAGCTAAATAATAGATGCCTAAAGCTAAATGGGTTGCGTTAATATTTATCTCTCTATGAATCATTGAACTTACAATATTAATCTTTTTTATTTGTTGTCCAAGACTATTATAAATAACCAATGATTGATTTAATGCACGGTCATCTACTTTAATAATTAATTGATTTTTGATGATATTACCATCCTTTAATCGGATTATTCCTTTATTCGCATTTAAATCATCGATAGAAAGTACTGCATCTAGAGTTAATTCTAAGGTTACAGGTAAATGATCACTCATGTTATACAAAGCATTTCTTAAGGATTGAGAGTAGGATCCCGTACAACGTGAGTCATTAATATTTCGATTGTAACAATTACCATTATTACCAATACTCTTATATGAATCTTTAACATATTGCAGTACAGAACCATCTGTTAGATTTTCTGAAATCATAATGAAATCAAATCGGTCATCTAAACCGCCTCCAGCGCCAAAGCCCTCAAAAGATGATGAAGAGGTGCGTGTAGATTGTGTATGAATGTTACTAAATGTTGAATTAGTATGCCAATTACCACTAGTGTTTATTGGATCTTTTAAAATAATAGCATTGGTGTTATCAAGTATTTCTTGGTAACCATCTTCATTTGAGGTATAAAAATTAAAATCTCCAGCAAAGAGTACAAAGCGATCTTTAGGTATTCTGGCCAGCTCAAGTGTAAACTCGCGTACCATATCTAGTCGAATTTGCTCATTGGTAAACCCTTGACTAGCTTTGAGATGTGCCACAAAGGTTTCAATATAGGTATTGGTGTTTTTTAACTTAAAGGTATAACGATTGATATCTCGTACAGAGGTTACTATTTCACTTTGATTTTCTAACTCAAACTTATTTGTATCATAATATACCAGTTGTTGTAAGTTAGCACCACTAGATCTATTTGAAACATAATTTGCCATAGCAAAGCGACCATCACTAGTTGCCAAACTTTCTTCTAAAATAGTTTTAGCGCCATTTTCAGATTTTAACTCACAAACCATGAATAGATCTGGAGATATGTTATCAATAATAGTTTTTAGTATTGTTGATCTGTTTGAAGGAGGTGCATCAGGAAACTCTAATAAATTATAAAACATGATCTTGTAATTCTCTTGTGAAAATGCGCACATAGAGAATAAAGCCATGATGGCTATAATAGTAGCTTTTCTACGCATAAGTTTCTAGAAGTTCGGCTTTAGGCTATACTTAGCATAGAATCGGTTGAAGTGCTCTACAGCCTCTTCTGCAGTATCTACGATTCTAAATAAGTTAAGATCTTCATCACTTATGTTTCCTTCAGCTATTAAGGTGTTTTTAACCCAATCTATAAGGCCAGACCAAAATTTAGTACCCACAAGAACAATAGGGAAGCGACCAATTTTTTTAGTTTGTATGAGGGTGATTGCTTCAAAAAGCTCATCCATAGTACCAAAACCGCCAGGCATTACTACAAATCCTTGAGAATATTTTACGAACATAACTTTTCTAACAAAAAAGTAATCGAAATCTAGGCTTTTGCCAGGATCAATCCAAGGGTTATCATGTTGTTCAAAAGGTAATTCTATATTTAAACCTACCGATAAACCCTTTCCTCGGTTCGCTCCTTTATTACCAGCTTCCATAATACCTGGTCCGCCACCTGTTATTACACCAAAACCACTTTGTGTAAGTTGAAATGCTACTTCTTCAGCTAGCTTATAATATTTATGATCTGGTTTTGTACGAGCAGACCCAAAGATAGACACACAAGGACCAATTTTACTTAATCGTTCATAGCCTTCAACAAACTCTGCCATAATTTTAAATATAGCCCAAGAATCGTTTGTTTTTATTTCATTCCAAGTTTTCTGTTGTAATTTTTCGCGAATCTTTCTATCGTCATTCGTCATAGTATCAAAATTTTTATGTGTTCTAAAGTAATTCTTTTTTCAAGAATCGAGCGGTATGGCTCTTTTTATTATTTATTATTTCTTCAGGTGTTCCAATACATAATACTTGTCCGCCTTTTTTCCCTCCTTCTGGGCCTATATCAATGATATGATCAGCTAGCTTTATAACATCTAAGTTATGTTCTATAATTAGCACCGTATTTCCTTTATCTACTAATTTATTTAATACATCCATCAATACGCGAATATCTTCAAAATGCAAGCCTGTTGTAGGCTCATCTAAGATATAAAAGGTATTTCCTGTATCTTTTTTAGATAATTCGGTGGCCAACTTAATGCGTTGCGCTTCACCGCCAGATAGTGTAGTCGATTGTTGGCCTAGTGTAATATAGCCTAATCCTACCTCTTGTATGGTTTTTAGTTTGCGATATATTTTTGGAATATGTTCAAAAAACAAGACGCTTTCATTAATAGTCATATTCAAAACATCAGATATAGATTTTCCTTTGTATCTAATTTCTAGTGTCTCTCTGTTAAAACGTTTTCCTTGACAGATCTCACATTCTACATAAACATCTGGCAAAAAGTTCATTTCTATAACACGAACACCACCACCTTCGCAGGTCGGGCAACGGCCATCTTTGACATTAAAAGAAAAACGACCTGGTTTATAACCGCGAATCATGGCTTCTGGTGTTTTAGCAAATAAACTTCTTATTTCACTAAACACACCAGTATAAGTTGCTGGGTTAGATCGAGGAGTTCTTCCAATAGGAGATTGATTTATTTCTATGATTTTATCAATATACTCCAATCCTTTTATAGATTTATAAGGCAGCGGTTTTTTAACCGATTTATATATATGCTGATTTATAATAGGGTATAGTGTTTCATTTATTAAGGTAGATTTTCCACTACCCGAAACACCAGTAACACAGATCATTTTACCTAAAGGGAATTCAGTAGTAATATTTTTAAGATTATTCCCAGTAGCATTGCTTAAAACGATTTTTTTTCCACTCCCTTTTCTGCGACTTTTAGGGACTGCAATTTTTTTATCTCCATTGAGATATTCTGCGGTTAATGTGTTACTTTTAAGTAAATCTTTTGCAGAACCTATACTAATAATTTCTCCACCATAACGCCCAGCTCTAGGACCAATATCAATTACATAATCGGCCTGTTCTATCATATCTTTATCATGCTCTACTACCAATACAGAATTGCCAATATCACGTAATTTTTGAAGAGAATCGATTAATTTTTCATTGTCGCGCTGATGTAAACCAATGCTAGGTTCATCTAATATATACAATACCCCAACAAGTTGAGAGCCTATTTGTGTCGCTAATCGAATGCGTTGTGCCTCGCCACCAGAAAGTGTTTTCGAACTACGATTCAGCGTAAGATAATCTAAACCAACATCTAATAGAAATTGTATTCTTGTTTCAATTTCTTTAAGGATTTCTGAAGCGATTAATAATTGTTTTTCTGATAACTTAGTCTTAACAGATGTAAACCATTCAGCTAACTGAATGATGTCCATACCAACTAAATCGGAAATATTTTTCTCACTGATTTTGAAATGCAAAGCTTCTTGACGTAATCTAGAGCCATAACATTCGGGGCATAGATTTTCATCCATAAAACCTTTTGCCCATCGTTTTATTGAGGTCGATTCTGTGCTCTCAAACTGGTTTTTTATGAAATTAATAATTCCCTCAAAATCAATTTCATAATTACGTGTTATACCTGCGCTTTTTGAAACTACATCAAACTTTTCATTTCCTCCATTAAGGATAATTTCTAAAGCTTCTTTTGGAATTTCATTTATAGGCGTGTTCAATGTGAATTTATAGCGATCTGCTATCAAAGATAGTTGCTTAAATATCCATGAATTTTTATACTCACCTAAAGGAGCAAGGCCACCACTATAGATACTTGTTGAATTATTAGGAATAATTTTTTCTGTGTTCACTTCATTCACTTTACCAAGACCATTACATGTAGGGCATGCTCCTTTTGGAGAATTAAACGAAAATGTATTGGGTTCAGGTAGTGGATATGAAATCCCACTTGAGGGACACATTAAATTTCTACTAAAATAACGTGCATTTTTAGTATCATCATTATCAATAACCATTAAAACACCATCGCCATGGTGCATAGCAGTTTTTATAGTTTCTTGTAGTCTTTTATTAGAAGTGTCATCTACTTTTAATCGATCAATTACTATTTCAATGTCATGCGTTTTGTAACGATCTAAACGCATTCCCTTTTCAATTTCTAGTAACTCACCATTAACACGAACTCTTACAAATCCTTGTTTAGAAATTTGCTCAAAAAGATCACGATAATGCCCCTTTCTAGATTTAATTACAGGAGATAAAATAATAATCTTTTTATCCTTAAAATCTTTTAAAATAAGTTCCTGAATTTGGGTATCAGAATAACTAACCATTTTCTCTCCTGTATTATAAGAAAAAGCATCTGAAGCTCTTGCAAAAAGGAGTCGAATAAAATCGTAAATTTCAGTAATAGTGCCAACAGTAGATCTTGGGTTTTTACTTGTAGTTTTTTGTTCGATGGCTATTACTGGAGAAAGCCCATCAATTTTATCAACATCTGGTCGTTCTAAACTGCCTAAAAATTGTCTAGCATACGCAGAAAAAGTTTCAATATAGCGACGTTGCCCTTCAGCATAAATAGTATCAAATGCCAATGAAGACTTACCACTACCACTTAATCCTGTAATAACAACGAGTTTCTCTCTGGGTATTTTTACATCAATATTCTTTAAGTTGTGAACTCTAGCACCAAGTACTTCTATATATTGTTGTTCTGGGATCATTAGCTGTAAAATGCAAACCGCAAAGGTACTGAATTGTTAGAAAAATTTTAACATAGGTATATAATAAATAGTTAAATTGCCAACAAAATACTGGTAGTTGAAAATTATTACTGATATACGGCATTTTTTTGAAAAAAGAGGTTTTGATGTGTCGTCAAGATTAGCAGATAAACTAGGGATGCAGGTGACTAATGTAAGATTATTTTTTGTTTACATTACATTCATTACTTTAGGTTTCTGGTTTGGTATCTATCTTACCATGGCATTTTTATTAAAACTTAAAGATATGATTTATACCAAAAGAAGCTCAGTTTTTGATCTCTAATTAATGAATGTATTTAAATCTAAATTATATAAGGCTGTAGCGCTCTTCTTTTTAGTAATTATTACTGGAGTTGTGGGATTTATGGTTATTTCTGGCGATTCCTTTATTGATTCGCTTTATATGACAGTAATTACCATAACTACCGTAGGTTTTGGTACACTACATGAGCTTAATGATGCAGAAAAATTATTTACAATTTTTCTAATTTTAACGAGTGTGATTACTTTAGGATATGTGGCTTCAGTTTTGACAGAGTATATTGTAAGTGGAGAGTTATTTGAAAAAATAAAATTTAATAAAGTGCAGAGAAAAATTCAACAGCTTGAGAAACATACCATAGTATGTGGTTATGGTAGAAACGGAAAACAGTCTGTTAGTAAATTAATAAAGTTTGATAAATCTCTAGTAGTTATTGAGAATAATGAAGAAAAAATTGATGAGTTAGAGAGCATGAATTTATTATATATTAAAGGAGATGCTACGAATGATGAAACCTTACAAAAGGCAGGTATTTCAAATGCTGAAAACTTGATTTCTGCACTCCCTTCAGACGCCGATAATTTATATGTCGTATTGTCGTCAAGACAGTTAAACAAAAAATTAAGGATAGTGAGTAGAGCTTCAAACGATTCTTCAGATGTTAAGTTACGTATTGCTGGGGCAGATAATGTGATTATGCCAGATAAATTAGGCGGTGATCATATGGCTTCACTATTAGTAACACCAGATATAGTAGAGTTTGTAGATATGTTAGCTGTAGATGCTCATAATTCAACCTGTCTAAAAGAAATTGCTATAGAAGATTTACCAAATAATTATAATTCAAAATCAATCAGAGATTTAGATTTTAGAAAATTAACAGGATGCACAATCATTGGCTTCAAGACTCCACAAAACGAATATATTGTAAATCCAAACTCAGACACTCAATTGATACCAGATTCTAAATTGATTGTCTTAGGGAGTGCAGAACAAATAGCTAAATTAAATACCATACTATAATGTTAAAAGTTGTTGTGACAGGCAGCAATGGTCTATTGGGTCAAACATTAGTAAATCAATTCGATACTGCTGAATTTGACGTTTATGGTTTGTCAAGAGGAGAAGATCGAAATATTACCAGCACAAATTATTCCTATTATGATATAGATCTTACCGATTTCTCGGAAGTTAATAAGCTGCTAAAAAAGATTAATCCAGATTTTATTGTTAATACAGCAGCAATGACGCATGTTGACGTTTGTGAAGATAATAAAGAAGCATGTGATCTCATTAATGTTGAACTTGTAAGCCAATTAATAAGTATAGCAAAAGATGTTAATGCACATGTAATACATATATCAACCGATTTTATTTTTGATGGTGAAAATGGTCCATACAAAGAATACGATAAGCCAAACCCAGTTAATTATTATGGGCTATCAAAATTAAAATCAGAAGAGATTCTTATCAATTCAGAAATAGACTATACCATATTAAGAACCATTTTAGTGTATGGTTACGTTAAAGGTATGAACCGTAATAATATTGTATTGTGGATTCGAGATGCGGTCAAAAATAAAAAAGTAGTGACCATAATAGACGATCAATTTCGAATGCCAACATTAGTTGACGATCTGGCACATGCGTGTATTTTAGCAATACGAAAAAGAGCTAAAGGTGTTTTTAATGTTTCATCTAGTAAATTATTGAGTATTTATGATATAGCGATTGAAATAGCAGATACATTTAATTTAGATACAACGTATATAAAAAGAGTTACCACCAGCGAGTTAAATCAGCGTGCAAAACGACCTGTAAAAACAGGTTTTGATTTGTCAAAATCAAAAAAAGAATTAAATCTACCTCAATATTCATTCAAAGAACGATTGCAATACTTTAAAGATCAACTAACTAAATAAGTTAATCCTTCTTTGATAAATTGTTTTTTATTTTGTTAATAAAAATTTCCTAAAAATCATTTGCAGATATTGATTTTTGCCTTACATTTGCAGCTCCGCTTTTTTTGAAATTAAGCACGTTCATTTAAACACATATTTTGTAGA
>NZ_JBWQOJ010000021.1:0-58053 GCF_056591795.1 Maritimimonas sp. 2210JD6-3
GTTCTAATTCGTCAATGCGAGTGTAGCGTGGCAATCTGCTTAATTTGAATTCTGTTTTGGCAGATTACTTCGTCATTTCACTCCTCGTAATGACGTTCTAATTTGTCATTAATGACGTTAGCTAATCAACTTTAACTCGTACCCCTTCACTATGACTACTAAATTCTGGAGCATACATACTTTGTATGGTGGTAATGCCATTTGAGAAATCACCTTTGTTATTTACACGTAAATCATACTCAAATACATATACGCCTTTCGGTAAATAATCAAAGAAGAAATTGGTAGCAGCATCCTTCGTACTTTCGTAATACCCTAAACCATCTTGCCATTTGTATTGCGATAATACATTTACAGGTTCAAATCCTGCAGCACGCATATCTTTCATATGTATAAACTCCATCGCTCTATCTACACGTAATTCTATACGCACACGCACCAAATCGCCTAAATTTAAATCTGTAGTTGAAACGATTTCAGATAGCTCTTCACCTTTGTCTGTGTTCTTTTTCAAGAAGAGCTTTTTCTTTAATTTTAAAGGTGTTTCCGCCGAGGTAATTTTATCCAAATCCTCAAAATATTGCCAGTACAAAGCACCCCAAGCAATACCATCTGAGTTTTTAGAGAGTTTTATTGTTGCC
The DNA here is from genome assembly GCF_056591795.1 of Maritimimonas sp. 2210JD6-3. NCBI lineage: Bacteria > Pseudomonadati > Bacteroidota > Flavobacteriia > Flavobacteriales > Flavobacteriaceae > Maritimimonas > Maritimimonas sp. 2210JD6-3. The sequence goes on from NZ_JBWQOJ010000021.1 coordinate 642, forward strand.
ATTTCAGGTTGTATTTCATTGCCTTTCCAAGAGGTTTTAAAATAACCCGTACCAGCTTCTACTTTAGTATTTTCTAACGCTAGCGGATCAATTTTTTCTGTACCAATTTTCACCTCCACAAAATCTGTTACTTCTAGCCAGTTTGACCCTTGCAATAATAATGCATATACTGCTTCTGTGGTTGCTTTTGTGGTTTTCCATCTATTGGTTTGTTTATTTTTTAATAGCCAAACTTTTAATTCATCGACCACTTTGGTGTCGCCAGAAATTTCACTAAACGCTTCAATTAACAACGCTTGTGTTTCAATAGGCGCTTGGTACCAATACCAGCTAGCCGTATTTTCTTTCCAATACATGCCTAGTTCTTCACTCGTAATAGCATTTTCTTGTAATGATGCCAAGATTTTAGTTGCAACCGCATTAACATTGCGCTTTGCAATTAAGGCAATCATACCTTTGGTATATAGGTTTCGGTCTAACCAGAATGTATATGCCTGATTTGTATAGTAATCAGCTGCTTTTTGAACATTGTCGTTCATGGCAATGTCTTTATAGAAACTTCGCATATACAAATACTGAATCTGATAATTACCTGTATGATTTTGTTTCCAGAATTCTGCTTCTTTTTTAATGCCTTCTGTTTTGTTTTTAGCACTTTCGCGGATGCGTTTTGCTTGTTTTTCTAGCTTGCGGTAGTCTTCTAAAATTTCATCGTCTAAAAATTTCACTGCTTTTTGAAGTATAGATTTCTCACGTTCGTTCGAAATGACATTTAATTTTCTTAAGTGACCAAAGCCAGAGGCGATATGCTGAGTAATATATCGATTAGGGTAACGTGCACCTTTAAACCATGGAAAACCACCATTGCTCATCTGCATTTGTTGTAGCTTTCGTAATGCTGAGGATAGTTCATTATTCATTTTGTTAAGGTCGAATAATAAAGCAATACGTTTTTTCTGTTCAGTCTCCGATTGTGCATCACGTACCCAAGGTGTTTCTTGAATTAATAATGACTTTAACTCTTGATTTTTCTCTAAATTAGAAAGTAAAGCATCGCTTGATTTCCACTGCTTAAAAACTTCTTGAATTCTCGGATTTGAATTCGCAATATGACTACCCAAGGCATTTGCATAGTACCTAGAGAATGTTTGCTCAGCACATTCGTACGGATATTCCATTAAATAGGGTAATGCTTGTACCGCATACCAGGCTGGGTTGGAAGTAACCTCCAATGTTAAATTATGATTCTTCAACGTAGATGAAGTATTATTTTTCAATTTATCTAAAGAGAATGTCTTCGTTTGCCCAGAACGTAACCACACAGGTAAGGTCTCAGTCACTAACATTCTGTTTGATAAAATAGGTAAGGCATTTTCTTCACCATCGGTAAAATCACCTGCTATGGCAACGATTTTGTATTTTACAGCTTGTACATCGTCTGGTATTTGCAAGCTCCAGCTTACATTGGCATTCCCTTTGGCATCAATGATAAATGCTCTTTGATTGTCTGAATTACCTAATTTGCTATCAATAGGTTTATTAGTTAAAGCGTCATAGAATTGTAATTCGCTAACACCTTCTAATTTTTTATCAGAAAGATTGGCAATTTTCGAAGCAAACACAATACGATCACCTTCTCTAAAAAACCGTGGTGGATTTGGCAATACCATCAATTCTTTTTGTGTAACTGTTGTTAATTGTTGCGTAGCCGTTTGCAAATCTTTAGTATGTGCTAAGAGTTGCAATTTCCAACGGGTTAAACTCTCAGGAATCGTAAAGTTAATACTCACGTTTCCTTTTGTATCTGTTGTTAAATGGGGATAGAAAAAAGCCGTTTCTTGTAGGTTTTTGCGAGCTAAGATGCCTTTTAGGTCGGCTTTTTTAAGATCCGTTTTAGAAACCTCTTTCGTGTCTGCCAAAGCCAAATCTTCTTCAGCCATTTCATTTTCAACTTGAACTCCAGCAACTTTGCTTTCTAAAGCTTGTATAGGAGCAGCACTTCTTTCTAGTTTTTGTCTTTTGCGCTTAGATGTCCCATACCCAGTTACGACTACTTCATCTAATTGTGCACTAGACTCGAGAACAACGTTAAAAATATTATCATTACCTATTGTAATTTCAACGGGCTCCATTCCCACAAAAGTGAAAACAAGAATATCACCTTTTTTAGCTTCTATTGAGTAATTTCCATCAAAATCGGTTTCTGTTCCAGTTATTGTTCCTTTGATCAATATACTTACACCGGGTAAAACTCCACTATCGTCAAAAACTTTTCCTGATATAATACCCCTAGGTTTATTCTTATCAAAACTTGAGCCTGATTTAAAACTTAGATTATATTTTCTTTTTATATTTTTTAAATATTGGTTATTCATCCAGTAACTATTTCCAAATGAAAATCCGAACCAATTCAATTGATCATATCCTTGTTGGCCAAATCCGTAATAGCGATTATGAATATTATAAATATTGAAGTTTGTAGTACCAAAACTATAGTTGGCATTGCTCGAATTATAAGGATAATAGTAGCGATAGTTCAATGCATTTAGGTACCAATTATGTCCTCTAAACTGATCTAAAGAAGCATCATACATAGAAGCCAATACTTCAGCAGCCACTTGATCACCTTTACTTCCTTTGATCTTAAAACTCCATGTTTCATCTTGTCCAGGTTGTAATTTATCCCTAAACGTTGAAGTCTCAATTTGCAATTCATGTTTTGGATAGGGAACAGAAATAGGTAATACTCCGCTTTTAAAAGCATTGTGATTCACCAATTGGTATTGAATGGCAAAGCCTCCTCTGTCTTTTTCTTTCACAGGAATAGAAACGGTTTTCATTTCATTCGATAAATGAATGACTTGCGTATCAACAGTGGTGTAGTTCTTATCAACCTGTAAGGTTACATACACATCTTTTGAAGCTGATCCTAAGGTCACCCGAACATAATCGTCAGGCTTATAGCTGTCCTTATTTGTTTTGATAAAGAACAATTGATTGTCTGCTACCTGTTTATCCTTAGAACCAAAGACATCAAACCGAACTTCATCTCTCACTTCCTGATCAAACTTATCTGCACAAACAAATTCTGCAATATACTTTCCAGAAAGCCATTTTGAAATATAGTTAAGATCAACTTCCTTCGATTTTTCTGTGTCTATATTTGTTTCGAAAACCAGTTCGCCTTTTTCCCATTTTTCTATGTTATCCTCATCTGTATATGCATCATGTGGGAATAGTTTTTTAAACTCCTCTTCAACAATAGTTTGATAATCGGGTGCCGCCCAAGGTCTTTTTCTCAATACCGTTGAAGGTGCTTTGAGTTTGTAAATTTTTAAGATTCCTTTCGTAGGTACAAACGCTCCATTTAAATTATTGGTAGTAAGTGCTAGCGTATGATTCTTGGCTTTATCTAACTTTTCTGGTATTGCTATCGAAATAGCTAAGGCATGATAGCCCACATTTACAGTGGTTTCTGTGCTTCGTGTTTCACCATTTATATCTGTAATATCAGCAGTAATCCTATAATTAAAGGTAGGCTGTGTTGATGGACTTATACTGAGATCAGCTAATGCTTTAAAAACGATTTCAAAATTTCCTTCTGCGTCTGTAGTTGTTTCACCATGTGAAATTTCCTGACTCTCAGAAGAAATTTGTGGACGGTAGTGCCAGTACCACCTCGGATATTGTGCAGTACGATATACTCTGTAACTAACCTTAGCATCCGTAATGTTACTTCCGGCGAAAGCCTTCGCAAAACCTTTGACTGTTACACTATCATTTATTCGATAGGTCTCTGCAACGGGTTTAAATTCAGTTTCAAATTTTGGACGTTTATATTCCTCAACAGCGATATATGTACTTCCTCGCATATTTCTACTTAGTAAACCAAAGCTACCAGTTGCTTCTATATAAAAATTACCAGTCAACCCTGTGTTAGGCAGTACAAATTCACCACTAAATGAACCAAATTCATTGGTATTTAGTTCTAAAGTTTTTACAACTTGATAGTTTACATCTTTAAGCGTAACAAGTACTTTTTTATTTGTTATAACTTCTGACTTATTCGCTTTCATAGCTATGGCAATTCCTTTAAAATGAACATTTTGACCAGGCCTGTAGATGCTTCTATCTGTAAACAAAAAAATTCGAGATTGTGTGCTATTGTCATATTTGGGTTTATAGCCTTTACTTAAATAATAATCCCCAAAAAAAGCTTTTTCTTTACCTTTAGTTACAGTAACAACTATATGACTATAACGTTGGTTTACTCTAAACGAAACAAACCCTTTATCATTTGTTGTTAAGGTATTCTCATACGGCTTGTTGTATCTATCGGTATTATAATTTTTAATATGCACTGTGGCATTTGGTACTGGTTTTCCGGTATTGCGATCTACTATTTGATAGGTATATGTGCCGTATTTAGAATTGTCTATTAATGCAAAATTGGTTACTTGTAAAAAGCTGTATCCAAATACCTCATCTTTATCAAGTGCGTCATGAGATGTGCCTATAAGTAGGTAATACCCTTGCTCTAGTTTAGGAACAACAACTTCTGTTTTATGCATCTGATAATCTTTTTCATCGTTAAGTTTTGCGCTCCAACTCTGAGATAGCTTTAACTTGTTAATGAAAGCTACTTTTGTAGAATCATTGTAGATCTCATCAAATGCTTTTTTCTCTTTTTTGGTAATCTGATATGCTTTGAAATATAGCTGATCTATATTTTTATAACTTATCAATAGTCTCGAAGGTTTTTCAATAGGAACAAATCGTTCATTAGTAATACTTAAGCTTTTACTGAGAATTTGTTGTTGTAGATTTTTACATTTTCTTGCTCCGAATGACTTTGGAAACTTAGTAATTACTTTTTCACAAAGCTCTAAGGCTTCTTTATTGAGCCAACGATTTTCTTCTTTTTTTAGAGGAATATATGTTGTAGCTTTTTGTGTTAACGCTAAACTAATTCTATAAGCTATTTCTGTTGAAATTTCTTGGTCTTTATAGTTGTCGAAAAGCGCTTTTAAAGTATTTAAATAATGTTCTTCTTTATCTTTAAAAATAACATTAGCCTTAACAAAGTCTAATCGCTGTAAAGTAAGATCAACCAATGCATCTGGTTGTTCATCTTTTAGATGAAATAGTGTGAGATTCTTATATAGTTTTAAAGCATGTAATTGTTGTGATAGACTATCTTTTGAAACTAATTCTTGCTTTATAAAAATTTGATTATCGGCTAATAATTCTTTACTTTCTAGTTCGAATTTATAAGCTGGGCGTTGTAAGTTTCGTTCATTTGTTCTATAAAAATTAATAGCTCTATGTGCTAGGAAATCATAGAGCGTTGGTCTTAATTTTATAGAACCTTGCTGCGGACTTAAAATTGAACCATAAGTTCCTAAATATATTTTTTGAAGTAGTAAAGCATCTTCTAAAGACTTTTGATAATATAGATGTATTTCTTCAAATAGCGTTTGTAGGTCCCATGTTCTAAAATCTTCTGAATCAACTTTTTCAGCAGTATTCGTGCGATTATAAAATTTCCATCTGTTTTGTTGAAAATATTGCCAGTAGAGATCAGCCAAAATACTTTCCAAGATATTTTTTGTAGGGAATTTGTTTTCAGTAATTTCCTTTTTAAGTTTATTAATTATTTTTAGCTGCGCATCTTCTTCTAGCGCTAAGGAAAATTTTGATTTATAGAGCAACGATTTGATGATCTGCGGATGATTTTTCTTTTTCTTTGCTTTTTTATAAATTTTTTCAACTTCCGCTAAGGCAGATTTCGGTAGCCCTTTTAATTCAAATTGCTCAACTACCGACCATTCTTTTTGAAAATTATCAAATGTATTTGATTGGGCATTTGCGAATAATGAAAACAATAGCGTCATTAATGTTATGGTGATTGATTTTTGCATAGTTTACTATTTATTTACCAAATAACTCTTAAATTCTGTAGAATCGCAATCAAAAATGAGTGATTGTGTCTTTTTTTAAAGTCATTGGTTGTTTTGATTGAGTTTGGATTAAAGATACCAATTTTATTGTGTACTCTTTTCGTATTTTTGGATGATCTAATCGTCATTGTGAACGAAGTGAAGCAATCTGTTAATGAGATAGCTACGCTTTGCTCGTTATGACGTAATATTATTTAAATGAATATACATTTTATTGCCATTGGAGGTGCTGCTATGCACAACCTAGCTTTAGCATTATACCAAAAAGGATACCAAATTACGGGTAGTGATGATACCATACATGATCCTTCTAAATCTCGTTTGAAAGCGAAAGGCTTGTTACCAGATACTTTTGGTTGGTTTCCTGAAAAGATTACAAGTGATTTAGATGCTATTATTTTAGGGATGCATGCAAAGGAGGATAATCCAGAATTGTTAAAAGCGCAAGAATTAGGATTGAAAATCTATTCCTACCCAGAGTTTTTATACGAACAATCAAAAGACAAAACAAGAGTTGTGATTGGTGGTTCACATGGTAAAACTTCGATTACCTCTATGATTTTACATGTGTTACATTATCATGAAAAGGAAGTAGATTATATGGTAGGTGCGCAGTTAGAAGGTTTTGATACTATGGTGCATCTTACCGAGGATAATGAATTCATCGTTTTAGAAGGTGATGAATATTTGAGCTCACCGATTGATCGACGACCAAAGTTTCACTTATACAAGCCCAATATTGCCTTGCTGAGTGGTATCGCTTGGGATCATATTAATGTATTCTCTACCTATGAAAATTATGTTGAGCAGTTCAAAATATTTGTTGACTCCATAACCAACGGAGGCGCCATGATATATAATGAAGAAGATGTTGAGGTTAAAAAAGTGGTAGAGGAAAGCACTAATCACATTAAAAGATATCCTTATAAAACACCTGATTATACTATCGAAAACGGAATTACTTTTTTAGATACTTCTGATGGGAAATTGCCATTAGAGATTTTTGGAAAGCATAATTTACAAAACTTGTCTGGGGCAAAATGGATTTGCCAGCACATGGGCGTGGATGAAGACGATTTTTATGAAGCGATTGCCAGTTTTAAAGGAGCCAGTAAACGTTTAGAAAAGATAGCTGAAAATAACACTACGGTTATTTTTAAAGATTTTGCACATTCACCAAGTAAGGTTGAAGCAACAACTAAAGCAGTTAAAGAACAGTATAACGAAAGAACCATTCTGGCTTGTTTAGAATTGCATACCTATAGTAGCTTAAATGCTGAATTTTTAAAAGAATATAAAGGTGCTTTAGATGCCGCCGATGAGGCAGTAGTTTTTTATTCACCACATGCTGTTGAAATTAAGAAATTAGAAAAAGTTTCTGCAGAACAAATTGCTAATGCTTTTGAGCGAGATGACCTTATCATTTATACAGATCCAACTAAATTTAAAGAATTTTTATTTTCTCAAAGTCTAGAAAATACGGCACTGCTATTAATGAGTTCGGGTAATTATGGTGGCTTGGATTTTGAGGAGGTTAAACGTTTAATTTAACTTGTCATTCCAAACTTGATTTGGAATCCATCGCGATATGAAGTTGCAACATCAATATTATGTATACATTTTGTCTAATATGACGAATGGTACGTTATACATTGGTATGACCAATAACTTAGAGAGAAGAATGTTTTGAACATAAACATAAACTTGTTGAAGGGTTTGCCAAGAAGTATGGTCTTAATATATTGGTGTACTTTGAACAATTTCAGTATGTTAATGATGCAATCAAAAGAGAAAAACAATTAAAAAGTTGGAGACGCCAGTGGAAAATTGACCTTATTGAAGATGACAATAAGGATTGGAATGATTTATCTCGAGATTGGTTTGATTGACTTCTTGTACATGGATCATGAATCAAGTTCAGGATGACACAAAGCAGTAGTAGCTAAGCAGATTTGATATTGCGAAAGCAACAAAGAAAAACGTGGTAATCTAATGTTTTTAAAGACTTCCACATCCTATATTTCTCACGATTCACGAAGACGTTTAGTATAAATTATTCCTGCGAGGCAGGAATCTATTGATATTAATGGATTCCGGATCTAGTCCAGAATGACATGATTAACAATTATTCACTCACTTTTAATACCAATTTCCCTAGTTTTTCGCCTGAAAACAATCGTAAGAAAGTATCATAAAAGTTTTCAATGCCTTCATACACATCTTCTTTCGATTTTAATTTGCCTTGTTGCATCCATTCTCCCATTTGCATCGCAGCTTTTTGATAATCTTTGGCATAATCAAAAACTACCATCCCTTTCATAGAGGCACGATTTACCAATAACGACAGGTAATTTGAAGGCCCTTTTACAGGTTTGGTATTATTATATTGAGAAATTGCACCACAAATCACGATACGTGCATGCATTGCCAATCTGCTTAATGCCAATTCTAAAATATCACCACCAACATTATCAAAATATACATCAATCCCTTTAGGAAAGTATTCCTTTAATTTGGTAGCAATATTGTCATTTTTATAGTCAATAGCAGTATCAAAACCGAGTTCTTCAACTAGATATTTACATTTTTCAGGTCCGCCTGCGATACCAATTACAGTACAATTTTTAATTTTTGCGATTTGTCCAACGATACTACCCACAGCTCCTGCAGCGCCAGAAACAAATACATGGTCTCCTTCTTTAAGTTCACCTACTTCTAGAATTCCGAAATAAGCAGTCATACCCGTCATACCCAACGTGCCAGTGTACATAGGTAATGGAGCAAGATTAGGATCGATTTTGTGATACCCTTTTCCGTTTGAAATTACATATTGTTGTACACCAGTTTGCCCATAAACAAAATCACCTACATTAAAATCTGGATGCTTTGATTCGATTACTTTACCAACACCACCAGCACGCATTACTTCATCAATTTGCACAGGAGGAATATACGAACGCCTATCATCAAGCCACCCACGCATCGCGGGATCGAGTGAAATGTATTCACATTGTACCAAAAGCTCACCTTGACCAGGTTCTTGAGTTTCAGCTTCAACTAACTGCCATGTGTCTTTTGTTGGTAATCCAACTGGGCGTTCTTTAAGGAGTACTTGTTTATTTTTCAAAGTAAAATAGTTTACACGCCAAATTGACGTAAATGATGATCTAGATGTTTGTATTGCATTTGTCCCCATTGGTCTTTGGTGAAATAACCAAATCCTGGATGTGGTTCCCATTCTTGTTTATGGCGTTGAGCATATAGTTCGCTCATTAGTTCTTTTAATTTTGTTTTTTCAGTTTCAAAATCCCTTTGATCTTTGACACGTAAAGCTCTGGCTGTTGGTAAATTTTTGCGCCAAAGCTTATCGTTGTATAGTGATTTCTTAAAAAACACTTTAGCGAGCCAATTTGGTTTAAATCCGTAATGATTTTTCCCGAGCATGATGTTCAAAGGTCCTTGGCAATGATGCATCATTTGCCCAGCATTCATTTTACCCCAAGTTGCCGAAGTTTCTGAATTTAAATTTTTAATTCGATGCTCAATTTCAGCGTAAGCGTCTTGATTAAAAAGTGATTTCATTTTCATAATAATTATGCATTTGTGTAAAAATAGAGAAAGTTGTACGTCTTAACTAATAGCTTTTAATAAAAATTATAGCAATGCGTCTTAAAATTTCTTTGATTATTTTTTTAGTAGTTATGAGTGTATCGTTTTCAAATAAGGAAAACAATGAAGATAAAATTGTACTGGTTGAATTGTTTACTTCACAGGGTTGTAGTAGTTGCCCCAAAGCGGATGAAGTTTTAAAACAGATAAAAGAAAAGTATAAGGATGAAAAAGTTATTCCGTTAAGCTTTCATGTTGATTATTGGGATCGATTAGGGTGGAAAGATACCTTTAGTCAGGCAAAATTTTCGGATCGACAACGCGATTATGCTAAAAAATTTAAGAGTAGTTCTATCTACACTCCTCAAATGATTATTAACGGCACTATTGAATTTGTAGGGTCACATAAATCTAAAGCTTTTGATGTGATACATAGAAAATTAGGAGGAAATCAAATTGTGCTCGATGGAAATTTTGATGATAATCATACTTTGAATGTTACTTACAGTTTACCCAAAGTAAATTTAAAAACCTACGATTTAAATATTGCATTGGTAAAAGACAAAGAGCAGGTGTCAATAAAGAGAGGGGAGAATTGGGGTAAGAATATAACCTATCACAATATTGTGTATGATTTCAAGTCGTTAGAAAAAGTTGATCAAAAAGGAACCGTAAGTTTTAAAAAACCTAAGGGATTTAATTCAAAAGATTTTTCAGTTGTTATGTTTTTGCAAGAAAATAAAAATGGTGAGGTTGTAACTGTTAAGAAGTTATAATCTGTGGATGTATGGAGTTAAAAGGGTATGTCCCTACCAACTCACTCCGGCACCACCACCACCTGAACTTCCGCCACCAAAGCTTGAAGAACCACTGCTAGAACCACCACCGCCAAAACTTGAAGAACCAGAAGAGGAACTACTTTTTACCAATTGCGGAATAGTTTTTAGTATTTCTTCTTTGTAGTGACAATTTTTACATTGATAATGTTCTAATTTTTTACCACTTCTATTATAAGTAGCCGTGACAAGAACAAGTGTTTTATCTCTACCAAATGTTTTATAACCACACTCTTTACAGTCAGTGTATTTTCTACTAGAACCTTCATATTCAAGGATTAAAATATCACTTTCATCTTCAGTTACCCATACATCATATCGTACTGATTTAATTTTTTCTTCAAGAATTTGTGGATTTTCTAAATACGCATTTTCTGCCCATTCATCTTTCAAGATAAGTTCTTTACCATTTACCTTACTAAAGCGCTTGGCATATCGATACTGCTTTAATCTTTTTTGAACCATTTGGCTAAAAAACCACAAAGGCAAAGGGAACAGAAAAGCTAAGCAACCAACCTTTTGCTTTTTTAAACGATGATACTTATCGTAATAATCGTCTTTAGAACGTTCAATATCATAAGCAACGCCATATTTCCAAATAGAAAGGATGGCAGTAATCAATGCATATATTAGTAAGGGAATAATTAATAATAATTTTTCTTTAGAAGATCTATCATGACTCACACTCGATGAGTAAATTTCATTAATAGTCTTCGGGTCTTCCAAAAATTGCTGAATACGCTGTAAGGCAGCAAAAATACCATCACCAAATTGTCCTTGTTTGAAATAAGGTACAATTTCATCGGTGCCAATTCTATGACAAACTACATCTGTTAGAATAGGTTCAAGTCCGTAACCCACTTCAAACTCAGTACGGCGCTGATCCATTACAGTTAAAATCAATAAGCCATTATCAGTATCAGCTTGACCGATTCCCCATGCTTTAAAAAGAGCTACAGCAAAATTTTTAGGTACTTCATTGGCAATGCTTGGTAGCATTACAATAGCAATTTGCGCTGTCGTTTTTTGTTCTAAATTCCATAAAAGTGCATTTATTTTTTGCTCATCTGCTAATGATAAGTAATCATTTGGGTCTGAAATGTAACCAGTGCCGCCATCTTTTGGGTTAGGAACGCTACTAACCGAGTAACGGTCTTTAACATTTTTATAAGTTGGACTTTTAAAAAATGGCACATTAGAGACACTATTATTACCGTTAGTTTTAAAAGGAAAACTTTTATGTAAAGAATCGATAACAGCTTTAATAGAATCGATTTTTTTGTTAGCAATTGAATCTTGAGCGTTGAGTAAATTAAAAGAGAGAACTAAAAATAATACTACTATGTGACGGGTATTCATAACAATTCTATGACGAAACTTTATTCTTGATAACCAAATCTACGTAATTGGTTCTTATTAGAACGCCAGTCTTTATTGACTTTAACATACAACTCAATAAATATTTTCTTTTGAAAAAATCGTTCTAAATCCTTTCTGGCTTCTGCACCTACGCGTTTTAAAGCAGCTCCTTTATGACCAATAATAATACCTTTTTGAGAATCACGTTCAACCATAATTACAGAACGGATTTTTATGATTTTTTCTTCTTCAAAAAACTCTTCGGTTTCTATTTCGACTGAATACGGAATCTCTTTTTTGTAGTGTATTAAAATCTTTTCACGAATAGCTTCATTGACGAAAAATCGCTCAGGTTTGTCTGTCAATTGATCCTTAGGATAAAAAGCAGGAGATTCTGGAAGTAGTTTAATAATCCTATTAAAGATATTTTGAACGTTAAAATTTTCTAATGCCGAAATAGGATAGACTTCTGCATTGGGTACTTTCTCTTGCCAATATTCAACCTGTTCAACTAATTGTTCTTGTGAGGATTTATCAATCTTATTAATAAGTAATAAAACAGGAATATTTATACCTGTTATTTTTTTAAAAAATTCTTCATCTTTTAAATCTTTTTCACCAATCTCAACCATATATACAAGTACATCTGCATCATCAAAAGCCGACTTTACGAAATCCATCATCGATGCTTGTAATTCATAAGCTGGTTTGATAATACCAGGAGTATCAGAAAAAATAACTTGAAAGTCGTCACCATTTACAATGCCTAAAATACGATGACGTGTTGTTTGTGCTTTCGAAGTAATGATCGATAAACGTTCACCAACAAAGGCATTCATCAATGTAGATTTGCCAACGTTGGGATTGCCAATAATATTTACAAAACCTGCTTTATGCTTCATATTTATTTAATTCTCAAATCTCAAAATTTAAATAACAAATAAATTACAGACTAAAAATTCCAAATAGCTATTTTGATTTTTCAATAATTGATGAAAATATTTTTTTAAGCTCAATTGCTTCTTGAATTAAATTTTCTACTTCAGTTGTATTTCCTAAGTTATTCGTATGCTTGATTAGCTTCAACCAGTATACACTTTCTTTAGCCTCTTTTCTACTTATCTTAACTCTGAAAATGAAATCTTTTTTACTTAGTGATTCGTTTGCTTCAATATAATTTGACCCCAACTGATCCAGAAGACCTAACCAACTGTTTTGAATCTTCAATGTTTGAAATATTACTTGATAGTTTTTTAATAAATAACCTTACATTTTTAGCAAATTCAAAAGTTCTCTCTTCTAAGTCGTAAGGTTTTTTCATATAATGATAATTGGAGCTTATTTGAGATTTGTGTTTTGATGATTGTAATTTCAACAAAGGTACACTTTATATAATAGTTAGTCCTATAATAACATACAATACTAGTGTAATTAATCCACCAATTAAGGCATAGGGTAATTGTGTTTTTACATGATCTATATGATCACTGGCTGAAGCCATAGATGAAATAATAGAAGTATCTGAAATTGGGGAGCAGTGGTCACCAAAAATACCGCCACCAAGTGTTGCCGCAATAATCAATGGCAATTCAGCACTATGAATTTCGGCCATCGGTATTGAAATGGCGAGCATTATAGCAAAAGTACCCCAAGATGTACCTGTTGAAAAAGCAATAAAAGAACTAATGACAAATACAACTGCTGGTAAAAATTCGGGTGATAACCAATCTTTTGACCAATTGGCTACAAATTCTCCTGTGCCTAAGGCTTTACAGGCGTCACCAATAGCAAAGGCAAATAGCATTAATAAGGCTAAAGGCATTAATTCGCTGATTCCTTTTAAGGTAATATCGACCATTTCTTTGGTTCTGATAATACCTTGAATTTTATACAAAACGAATGAAACGATGATGGCAGTTATGACAGCATATAGCACTGCTGAAGAGCCAGAACCTGCACTTATAGATTGAAATAAATGATCTGAAAAAGAGGAGAAATTTTCTACTTGATTCCATCCAGTATATGCTAAATAGATCGGCATTAAAAAAACCATGGTTGCTAAGGGTATGATCATGTTTCTGGCTTTTGCCGGAATTCCTTCTTTAGGTTCAAGTGAAGTAACTGTATCTGATAGCATTGGTTTTGAACCGTCGTTCATTAACTTACCTGTTTCTAAGGTCCGTTTTTCGGCTTTTGCCATGCCTCCAATATCTTTTCTAAAGACAATGGTTAAAAACAGGATTAGTAATGCGAGAATAGGGTAGAAATTGTACTTGATTGATGAGAGTAGTAGTCCGAACGGATTTTCTAATCCTTGTGTTACTAACAAACCCATGATAAAAGCTCCCCATGCATTAAAAGGAATTAAAATGGAAGTTGGAGCCGAGCTCGAATCAGCGATATACGCTAACTTTTCACGTGGTATTTTTAGCTTATCAAATACGGGACGAAATAACGTGCCAACAGTCAATGAACTAATGGTAGTTTCTACAAATAACAGCACTCCAGTCAACAATGCCAATAATTGAATAACCATTCGACTATACCCAGCTTCTTTTTTTTCAAAATATTGAATGATCTTATTCAATTTAACGATAAAACCTTCTATACCTCTAGAATATTGAATTAATAATAATAGCGCACCAACTAGCGCGCTAAAAATGATGGTTCTCGTATTTCCCGCAGATTTAAAAACATTTACCATGGCTTCAATAGTAGCTAAGGTTCCTGTAAAGAAATTCCAGTCACTTAAGATAATCCATGCAAACCAAATTCCGAATAATAGAGAGATATATACTTGCTTGGTGCGTAGCGCTAGAATGATAGCAACGACAGGTGGTAAAATAGAAAGAAATCCGTATTCCATGAGTTAATTTTTAAACAGTTTATAAGGGTGTGTCAATTCGTTTAATTGATCTTTTAGATTTTGATTGAGTAAGCTAAGTCCATATATATAAGAAGCATTCATCCAGCCAAAACCTTCACGTGTAATATATTCAAATTGCGTTCCTACATTCCCATATTCGGCAAATACTTTATGTGTTGCAGAGACCACGTTATACTTTTCAGGAATAGTACCGTTGTAATCAACCGCATTTTTGGTGATCATCCACAACCAGCGATACATCAATTCTTGTGCTTCTTTCTCAAATCCATAATTTAATAAACCTTTCCAAATCATCATTTGATGCGGTGCCCAACCGTTAGGATAGTCCCATTGACGGGCAGGACGATCTTTAGAGAGTTCACCGCGTGCTTCTTCTGTGCAGCCCGCAACACCACCTAAACACACTAATTTAGGTAAAACATGCGCCACTAACATTTTGGCTTGTTCTTGACTTGGAATGTTCCCCCACAAAGGGATTAAAGAAGTCGCCGCTATGAACGGTACTTGTTGTTGTTTTTCAATATCGTAATCGTAATAGCAAGTGTCATTTTCACTCCACAGTAATTGATTCATTAACCGCTTTCTTTGTGCAGCCTTTTCTTCCCAATAGAGGCTGTTTTGCGTGTTGAAATTGTCATTAAAATAAGTTCTAATCAAATAAGAAAAATCGGTTTCATATTTATATAAAAAGGTATTCAATTCAACACAATTTAGATGTGCACATTTGCCTTCAAGTCTATAGGAGGTATCATGACCATTTTCACGAACACTTCGGTCATGAACAAAGTACTCATCTAAGGCTTCATTCTTTATTTCTCTAATATAATATGCTTTTTCATATGCAGCTATTGACATTCCTGCTTTTTCAGCATAAGGTTTTAAAGCAGCATCGTAATGCCCTTTTTCTACTTCAGGAGGTAAGCCTATACCTTCGGCCAAATAACGGTTTAATCCATTTTTGGTAAGTCTTTTTCCTTGAACCATCCACACCGTTTCATATGCTTTTATGGCTGTTTTTAAATGAGAAGATAGCCAAAGCAAATCTGCTCCTTCAACCTTTGCTTCAAAAATTTCACGGATCAAAGAACTATAAAAAGGCGGTTGTGTTCTTGTAAGATAATAGGTTCTATTTGCATTTAAAATTTTACCATACTGTTCAATTTCGTATTGAAAATTATCGGCCATAGCTTTGGCTAAATGCTTTTTTGGGCCGAGTAAAAGCCCTACTGATTCAAAGTAGCTATCCCAACCGTACATCTCATTGAATCGTCCTCCAGGAACCACAAAAGGAGTTCCTTTTACTTCTCCGTTTTTTTCTTCTAATTTTAAGGAAAGAATCCCTGGCTTGTCATTGATACTAGAAACATACTCAGGAGTAATTTTTTCTGGTAATTGTAGGATCTCCAGATTCTGAAAATCTGATTGTAAACTCTTATAATAATTCAGTGCAATAGTATCATGATAAGGCACATAAACGCGTTGAATTTGTGAGTCTGATTTTTCATCGGTTAAAACTTTTTGCAATCCTATTTTATCTATGGTTCTGGTAAGTCCATCCCAATAGTACTGTTCAATCATGCGTTTGAACCGAACTATAGGTTTTTCGGTAATAAATTCAGTATTGATATAATTGATATTAGCCTCTTTAGCAAGAATAAGTTCTTGTAAAAGGTTAGAAAGATGATAGGTTCCTGCAATTGTAACTTCTTGATTATTTTCTGAATCTCTTAGTAAAAAAGATTTTGGACCTTGATCTTCTGTGGTGATTTTTTTATCACCGTCGGTATCTTCCTGATGAAGGAGTGCAGCTAATGTAGAGTGAATATCAAGTTTTAGCAACATGCTTAGTAGTTAATTTTTTAAGAATAAAATAGGATATTAACAACATTCCCATAGGAATAAGGGTATAATAAAATGCATTTTCGGGACCTTGATTTTTAAATAACCATCCTATAATTCGCGATCCTAAAGTACCTCCTAAAGCAGAAAAAACTACGATGAGTCCAGTCATAGGGCTATGCAATTTTTTGGGTAAAGCACTTAAAACTACAGAATTTAATAAAGGATATATAGGCGCTATAAAGAGTCCAACTATTGGAAAAGCAAACCCTATGGGAGGAATATCTTTTAGTGAGTTGATCTCGTCGATAGTTACATTTACAGTTTCAGGTAGCACAAAAATTACCAATAACATGGCCGAGATAGTACAAAAAGAAAGCACCCATATCCAGTTAATATGTTTTGTTATAACACTCGCTACTAATCTACCAATTGCCAAACAAATAGCAAGAATACTAGCCATCATAATACTTATATTTTCAGGTAATTGCAATACTTTATCATTAAAAGAGGGTAGCCACGTCATGATGCCTTGTTCTATCATTACAAACAAAAAAGCACTAATTACGAAAACGATGATAAGAACTCGAGCCATTAGTGCAAACATCTGCTTAAAATCATCTGCTAAATTTGCCCCAGGAATTTCGGGAGGGTTTTCAAATTTTGTAAACAATAAAAACAAGAAAGATAACGCTGATAGCCCTGCTAATAACCAATACACATTCAACCATGAATCAGGGTTACTTTCATTATTAAAGGCTGGAAATAAAAAATAAGCCAAGGCAATCCCAATCATAAATACACCTTCAATACTGCTCATTAAACTGTTATGTTCTTTTTCGTTAGAAGTAACCATTCCAATCATTGAATAAACAGAAACTTTAATCAGGGCAAAGGAAACTCCTACAATAGCAAAAAGAAGTTTAGCCGTATCGAACGAATTTCCAAAATACATTGCTACGCATGCAAAAGTTACTAAACCAAGCCCTATTAGCATTGCCTTTTTATAGCCTAGTCTAGGTAAAAAAGAAGCAATTAGAAAAGATACAATTGCTATGGGTAGATCTTTAAAAGCCTCTAATATGCTCGCTTGCACTTCATCAACTCCATAATTTTTTTGCGCTTTCAAGATTACAATTCCTACACTATTTAAGAGAATTGCAAATACAAAATAGTTGATATACAATGATAGTTTTACACCGAGATTTTTCATTTTTAAAGAGCTAGTTACATACAAATATAATGTTTCAAAGAAGTTATCTGAACTAATGTGAATGGTTTACGAAATACTTTTTAACACTAAAACGTTTTCGAAGGTTAAAAGAAGTATTAGTTCTTCCATATTTAGGTTAGTAGAATTTGATTATTATAAAAATTGACTAATTTAATCCTCTAACGAGCTAAAATCACATTTTAGTGATGAAAAATAAAATATTTAATTGGTCGATAACAGTAGCGCTTGCCAGATTCTTATTCGGTTTTGATACCGTTGTCATTTCTGGAGCAAACCAACCCATAAAAGAATTATGGAATACTTCACCACTGTTTCATGGTACCTTTATTATGTCGATGGCACTTTGGGGAACAGTGCTAGGAGCACTTTTCGGAAATATACCTTGTGATAGATTCGGACAAAAGAAAACCTTATTTTGGATTGGGATATTGTAGTTAGTTTTTATATTAGATTCAGGAATAGCACCAAACCATATTCATTTCTTTGCCGTTATGATGGTGTTACAATTATTATGGGCAATATTTAAAATGCCAGAAACGAAATGGATTTCTTTAGAAGATTTAGAAAAGAAACTTGTAAATAATAAAAGTTAGTAGTGAATGAATAAAAAGTGGTGGAAAGAAAGTGTTGTATATCAAATCTATCCTAGATCCTTTAAAGATACTACAGGTAATGGTATAGGTGATATTAGAGGAATTATAGAAAAATTAGATTATATAAAATCTTTAGGTGTAGATGTTATATGGTTATGCCCTGTCTATGATTCTCCTAATTACGATAATGGGTATGATATTAGAGATTATAAAAAAATAAATCCAGAATTTGGTAGTGCAGCAGATTTTGATGAACTACTGGATAAGATGCATCAAAAAGGATTAAAACTTGTAATGGATCTGGTTGCGAATCATACTTCATTTGAGCATTATTGGTTTAAAGAATCTCAAAAATCTAACGATAATCCGTATAGAGATTATTATATCTGGAGAGAAGGAGAAAAAAACAAACCTCCTAATAATTGGCAGTCATTTTTTGGCGGTAATGCATGGACGTATGATGCTAAAACAAATTCATACTATTTACATCTTTTTACTAGAGAACAACCAGATTTAAATTGGGAAAACCCCAAAGTTCGAAAAGAAATATGTGATGTAATGCATTATTGGTTTCAGAAAGGAGTGGATGGATTTAGAATGGATGTGATCTCTGTTATTTCTAAACCCGATGGATTGCCTGATTCGACCTTAAATGATTTTCAAGAAACGATAAAGCATGTATATGCGAACGGACCTAGACTTCATCAATACCTAAATGAAATGAATAAAGAGGTGTTAAGCAAGTATGATAGTATGACCGTTGGTGAAGGACCAGGTATTGATTTAGATAACGGATTAGATTACGTGCATGAAGATAGAAACGAATTGAATATGATTTTTCATTTCGATCACATGTTTATGGAAGCGGGTCCCGAAGGTAAATATGATGTAATACCTTTTGATTTTATAAAATTTAAAAAAGTTTTTGGTGATTGGGATGATCAATTGGCGCAAAAGGGTTGGGGAAGCATCTTTTTAGGAAATCATGATTTTGCCAGAATGGTTTCAAGGTTTGGTAATGATGAAGATTATAGAGAAGAATCTGCAAAATTACTAGCGATGTTATTGCTTACTTTAAGAGGAACAGTGTATATATATCAAGGAGATGAGATAGGAATGACCAATGTTATTTATGATTCGATAAAAGAATATGATGATGTCGAAACGCTCAACGCTTGGAGAGATGCAAAGAATGCTGGAAAGAATCTTAATGAATTTTTTAAAAATATTCAGAAACAAAGTAGAGATAATGCCAGAACACCAGTGCAGTGGGATACTTCTATAAATGCTGGCTTTACAAGTGGGACACCTTGGTTGAAGATAAATTCTAATTTCGATAAAATTAATGTAGCTCAGCAAAATGATAGAGAAGATTCAATTCTTAATTTTTACCGAAGTATGATTGCAATAAGAAAGCAGTATAACACATTAGTATATGGTAATTATGAATGTATAGATTTGGAAAATAAAGCTATATATGCTTATAAGCGTTGGGATGATGAAAATGAATTTTTGATTGTTTTAAACTTTAGTGACACGATAAGTAATTGGAATTATAATTTTGAAAACTTCAGATTGCTAAAAAGTAATTATAGAGAGGTTGATAATCATATATCTTTTGCGCCTTGGCAAGCCAAATTATTTATAAGAAACCCTAATTAATAAATGTTATGAAAAGTATAGTTTGTTTTGGTGAAGTTTTATGGGATGTGTTTCCCGATAGAAAAAATATAGGAGGAGCACCTTTAAATGTAGCCTTACGTTTAAACTCCTTTGGTGCAGAAGCAAAAATAATTAGTAGAGTTGGTAATGATAGTAATGGTAAAAATGCTCTAAACTATATTGAGACTAACGGATTAAGAATTGAAACTATTCAAATAGACGACGTGTTCGAAACAGGAGCTGTTAATGTTACACTAAACGAAAAAGGGTCTGCGTCCTATGAAATAAAATACCCAGTAGCATGGGATAAAATTGAACTCGTTAATGAGGTTACCGAAGTAGTAAAAAAGTCAGATGCTTTTATATATGGAAGCTTAGTCTGTCGGGATGACATATCTAGAAAGACACTTTTCCGTCTTTTAGAAGTAGCACCATTTAAAGTGTTTGATGTGAACCTAAGACCGCCGCACTATTCTTTTGAACTATTAATGCAGTTAATGCAAAAAGCTGATTTTATAAAGTTAAATGACGAAGAACTCATAGAAATTTGCAAGTACCTCAATTTTCAAGCAATAGATATCAGCGAAATGATGCAATTTCTTTCAGAGGAAACTAAAACAAGGTTAATATGTGTTACAAAAGGGGCAAAGGGGGCATCACTTTTAGTACATAATGACTTTTATGAGCATGGGGGGTATAAAATTAAGGTAAAAGATACCGTTGGGGCGGGAGATTCGTTTTTAGCTTCGTTAATTTATAAACTACTTTTATCTGCCAAACCCCAACAATCACTTGCGTTTGCGAGTGCTGTAGGCTCGTTGGTTGCTAGTAAAGAAGGGGCAAATCCAGTGTTGTCGATCTCAGAAATTGAAAATTTTACTCAAAAAGCTAAAAAAATAAATCATTAAAATCTAAAACGTTTTCGCAACAAAGTTATTAACACGAAAACGTTTTCGTTTGTTAACATTAAGTTAACAACTCAACTAATTTTTATAAATTGTCACATCGTTAAATTAGTACTATTGATTTTTGGGAATATCTATTTTTAGTTCTTACTAAATATGAATTCGGTGAAATCGTGAGAATATCTAGTTTAACAAAGAGACAATTAACTAATTTAAATAATTATGAAAATCAAATTACTTAAACAATTACTATGTATTGGTATCATGTTATGTTCGGGCATACTGTTTTCACAGACAGTGACTGGTACAGTATCTGACACTGATGGTTCTTTACCAGGCGTTAGTGTTCTTGTAAAAGGCACAACCACAGGAACTTCTACTGATTTTGACGGAAAATATTCATTAGATAATGTAGCTAGTGATGCCGTTTTGGTGTTTAGTTTTGTAGGGTACAAAACACAAGAGGTTCCCGTAAATGGAAGAAGTACAATTGATGTAGTTCTTGTTACTGATTCTGAAGCACTAGATGAGGTTGTCGTGATCGGTTATGGTCAAACAACTGTTAAAGATGCAACTGGAGCGGTTGCTGCAGTAACATCTGAAGACTTTAATAAAGGTCTTATTAGCTCGCCAGAACAATTAATTCAAGGAAAAACCGCAGGTGTTCAAATTACTGCATCTAGTGGTGAGCCTGGTGCAGGTGTAGCATTAAGAATTAGAGGTACGGGTTCAGTAAGAGCTAATAATAGTCCTTTATTTGTTGTGGATGGCGTTCCCGTATCAAATGAGAGTATCTCTGCTGGAGGTGCCGACGTAGGAGCTGGGACTAGTGGATCAAAAAACCCATTAAATTTCTTAAATCCTAATGATATTGAGAGCATGAGTATCTTAAAGGATGCTTCGGCTACAGCTATCTACGGTTCAAGAGGAGCTAATGGAGTTATTGTAATTACTACCAAATCGGGTAAAGGCGGTGGTGGTGGACAATTTTCATTTTCTACGAATCTAACGCTATCTGAAACTCGAAATACGTTAGACCTCTTAGATGCTGAAGAATTTGTTGCTTTAGGTGGTGCTGACTTAGGAGGTTCAACGGATTGGCAAAATTTTTTATTTAAAACATCATTTTCATCAGATACTAATCTATCATATGCCAGAAGCTATAATAATGGTAATATAAGGGCCACTTTTGGATATGCAGACCAAGTTGGTATAATAGAGAATACGGAGTTAGAGCGTATTACGGGTAGAATTAATGCAAATCACAGATTGTTTGATGATAAATTGAAAATAGGTTTTCAAGGTACTTTCTCTTCAGTGAACGATAGGAGACCTTTTTTGACCAGAACTACAGGAAGTACGGGGGATTTGCTAGCTTCAGCTTATTATGGAAACCCTACTTTAGCTGCTGATCCAGATATAAGTGCAGACCCAGATAGAAATCCAGCTAACTTGTTAGCTTATTACGATGATAATACCGGTACAAATAGATTTCTTGGAAACCTAACTTTTGATTATGCCATTACAAATGAATTTTCTACTAAACTTACTTTAGGCTTAGACACTTCAGATTCAGGAAGGGATCAGGTAGTTGGACCACAAATTCTTGGTTTGAATAATGGAGCACAGGGTAATGGGTTAGCTGCTATTAGTAATTTAGATACAGATAATAAGTTATTAGAATTAACTTTTAGTTATAAGAAAGAATTTGAGAATTCAAGGTTAGATGCATTAGTTGGGTATTCTTTCCAAGATTTTAAGAGAAAAGGTGAAAATATAGTTGGACTTGGTTTTAATACAAATAGTCTAAGTAGTATAGTAAATACTTTGGAATCTGCTTATAATGCTACCCAAGGTCTCGTAAGCAATTATCAAGGATATGGAATAGGAGCATTTCAAGATACAGGTATAGAACAATTTAGAATATTGAGCTTATTTCCTGAAGTTAATGATACCACTGCTCCTTTACCCTCAATTCCTGTTACTGCGCTTTCAGTAGACACATTTGATAATACTGATGAATTACAATCTTTTTTCGGACGTGTTAATTACACCATTGCAGATAAATATCTATTTACAGCGACATTAAGAGCTGATGGATCCTCTAGATTTGGAGGTAACAATCAGTATGGTTATTTCCCATCAGCGGCTTTTGCTTGGAAAATAAATGAAGAAGATTTTGCTGGTGATGCTTTTTCAACGCTTAAGCTAAGATTAAACTGGGGTATCACGGGTAATCAAGATGGTCTAGGATATGGTAATTTTGTTAATAGAAGAAGATGGAACGCTTTGGGTATCAATGCCAGTGGTCAATTATCTGAACCTGCTAATACACGAGTAGCATTTTCGAACCCAGACCTTAAGTGGGAAGAAACTACTCAATATGGATTTGGTATTGATTTTGGCTTTGGTGATGACCGATTCAAAGGTAACATAGATTTCTATAGAAAAGAGACGAAAGACATCTTGTTAAATTTACCTGCTATTCAGCCAGCGAATTTTGCTTTTAGTTTTACAAATATTGACGCTACAATTCTCAATCAAGGGGTTGAAATTGGGTTAGACTACGATCTTATTCGTACAGATGATTTTACATGGAATGCTAACTTGAACGTAGCTTTCAATACGAATGAACTAACAGACTATAATGGTCCTCCAATACAAGCTGGTAATTTATATGGTCAAGGTTTAACTGGCGCTACTACTCAAATTTTGGCTGACGGTAAACCGCTATTTACGTATAACTTACGTTTAGTTGATGAGAATTTGAATGTAGATGCTAATCCTACGGTGCTAGATAAATCTGGTCTTCCAGATGTTACCGGAGGATTCTCTACAAGTGCATCTTATAAAAATTGGGACGCTGCATTGTTCTTCAGTGGTCAGTTTGGGCATTATGTCTACAATAATACTGATAATGCTCTTTTTGCATCTCCTCAATTAGGTAGTAGAAATAACAGGAGAAGTGTTGTTCAAGAAGGAGCAATTTTATCAGCTACCAACCCAAGTACTTTCTTCTTAGAAAAAGGTGATTTTGTAAGACTTCAAACGGCTTCTATTGGTTATAATCTTCCAATGAGTGGAGACGGTGCTTTAAAAAGTTTACGTTTCAGCTTAAGTGGTCAAAATTTATTTTTAATTACTGATTATGGTGGATTAGATCCTGAAGTAAGTACTTCCGATATACCAGCTAATGGATTACCATCAGCATCTATCGATTACTTGTCATATCCTAGACCAAGAACTTATACATTAGGAATTAATGCTACTTTTTAGAAAAAACGAAAAATTTATAATGATGAAAAAAATAACAAAATATGTATGTTTGATACTCTTACTTCCAGTGATTTTTTCTTGTACTGATCTTGAGATAGAGGGTACTGACTCATTACTCGAAGGCGAGGGTTTTGCTGGTGTTGCAGATATCAATGGTGAAATTGCAAACATCTCTAACATCATTGCCGGGGGTGATTTAGGAAATCAAGACGGTTTATACGCATTAAATGAAGTATCTTCTGATGAATATATAGTAGCTACCCGAGGAACTGATTGGGGTGATAACGGTAGATGGCTAGCCATTCATAGACATACTTGGAATGCAGAATTGCAAGACGTAGTAAGAGCTTGGCAACGATTGAATAGTATCAATCTCAATACTACTTTAATTTTAAATGAAAAAAGTGTAAACACAACTTCTGGGGATGTTGCCGAATTAAAAGCGCAAGCTAGTTTTTATAGAGCTTGGGCAATGCATTGGACATTGGATATGTATAGACAAGTACCTTTTAGAGATCCAGATTTACCTAATAGTGCGATTCCAATAGTGCTCACTGGTCAAGAAGCAATAGACTTTATAGTTTCAGATTTAAATGATGCAATTAATGGTCTCCCAAGTGTTTCTTCTGCAGATGCTATCGATTTGAAATCATCTCCTACAAAGGCTGCTGCTAGGCATCTATTAGCGCGAGTTCTTTTAAATAAGCATGTTTATTTGGGAGTTTCTCCAGATCCAGCTGATATGCAGGCTATTATAGATCAAGTAGATGCTATTGCTGCTGAAGGATATACATTGGCAGCTTCGGGTGATTTCTTTGATATCTTTAGACCTAGTAATGATGTAGAGACTATATGGTGGTCTCCTTCTGATGCAGGTCCCAGAATATGGCCTACACTGCATTATAATTTGAACTCACCTGGTAATAATGGAGGAGGGTGGAATGGTTTTGCTACTCTATCAGAGTTCTATCAGTTGTTTGAGGGTGACCCAGATACCAATTATATTGGTGATGGGCAAGAAGAACGAAGAGGTTGGGTGCCTGATGCAGCTACAGCCAATAATGATAACCTTGGTATTGGCTATGGATTTTTAATTGGACAACAGTATAATGAGGATGGCACACCTTTAAACGCTAGAGAAAATGTTGGAGGAGTACCTCTAGTTTTTACTAAAGAAGTTAGCAAAGCTGAATTTGTAGCTCCCGCAGATAATGCTGTATTAGAGACTGATGGAACTAGAATGTTAAAATACCATCCTAATGAAGAAGGAGGTGATAGAAGAACTCATGTGGTAAAATATCGTTTTGGAGACGCTTATCTCATGAAAGCTGAAGCTATGTTTAGAATGGGAGGTGACCCTTTAGCAATGATTAATGACCTAAGAGCCACAAGAGGTGCTTCTGCCTTAGCAGCCATTACTGAAGCTGATTTATTAGCAGAAAGAGGTAGAGAAATGTACGCGGAGTTGACTAGAAGACAAGACTTAATTAGGTTTGGTCAATTTACTAGAGCTTGGAATCTTAAAGATGCTGGTAATCCAGATTTACAAGTATTTCCAATACCAATTGCTGATGTACTTGCGAACCCTAACTTAGTGCAAAATCCAGGATACTAGTTAAATAATTTTATTTGAATTAAAAAACGTCTTTAGTAGAACTAAGGGCGTTTTTTAATGGGTTTTTTAACGCTTTGTTTTATGAAATTAAAAGTCATTTAAGTAGTTTTGGGCGCTACAATAGTATTCAGCCATATTTTATAAATAATTAGCAATTGATGAAGCTACTAAAGAATATAACCATTATAAAGTCTATAACTTTTCTGTTCATTTTGTTAGGATGTACAAAAGCCGAAAAAAATGTAGAATCTACAAGCGGTGATGAGCTAAAGTTATTTACGCTGATGAGTTCTGAAGAAACTGGTATAGACCTATTCAATAAGGTCGAAAACCAAAAAGACTTTAACATCTTTATGTATCGTAACTTATACAACGGCGGCGGCGTTGCAATCGGCGATATTAATAATGATGGCTTGGCTGATATTTATATGACCGGTAATATGGAGTCAAATAAATTGTATCTAAACAAGGGTAATTTTAAATTTGAAGATATCTCAGAAAAAGCAGGTGTTACCGGTAATAAACCATGGTCAACAGGCGTAAACATGGTAGATATAAATCAAGATGGCTTATTAGATATCTATGTGAGTAATGCAGGTAATATGAAAGGTAATAATCATGATAATGACCTTTATATAAACAATGGCGACCTTACATTTACGGAAAGTGCGGAGAAATATAATTTAGCTAAAACTGGGTTTAGTACTCATGCAACTTTTTTTGATTATGATAAAGATGGCGATCTTGATGCGTATATCTTAAACAATAGCAATATTCCGGTAAGTAGTCTTGGATATGCTGAGCAACGCCAAGTAAGAGCTCAAGATTGGGAAGGCGTACCAGAAATCTTTAGAGGTGTTGGTGATATGCTGCTACGTAATGACGATGGAAAATTTGTTGATGTTAGCGAAAAAGCAGGAATTTATGGTAGTCTCATTGGTTTTGGTTTAGGCGTAATGATTACCGACCTCAATAATGATCTCTACCCAGATATCTATGTGTCAAATGATTTTTATGAGCGAGATTATTTATACATCAATAATCAAGATGGTACATTTTCGGAGGAAATAAAAAATTGGACTTCACATCTCAGCCTATCCGCCATGGGTATAGATATCTCAGATATTAATAATGACGGTAATGCAGATATTTTTATCACCGATATGTTACCAGAAGAAGATCAACGCGTAAAGTCTGTAATGGAATTTGAAGGCTATAACGTATTCAAACTAAAACAAAGTAAAGATTTTTATCAGCAATACATCCAAAACACACTACAGTTAAACAATGGTAATGGCTCATTTTCTGAGATAGCCTATTATAGCGGTGTTCACGCAACAGATTGGAGCTGGGCTGGATTACTATTCGATATGGATAATGATGGCTATAGAGATATTTACATCACAAATGGTATCAATCATGACCTTACCGATTTAGATTTTGTGGACTTTTTTGCCAATGAGATCATCCAAAAAATGGCTTTAACAGGCAAAAAACAGGTGATTGATTCTATTATTAATAAAATGCCTGTTGCACCACAATCTAACTATGCTTTTAAAAATAATAAAGACCTCACTTTTAGTAATGCCTCCAAAGATTGGGGATTAGAATTACCCAGTAAATCGAATGGCGTTGCTTATGGTGATTTAGATAATGACGGTGATTTAGATTTTGTAGTGAATAATGTTAATATGGAGGCCTTTGTATATAGAAATAATGCGGAAAAGGTAACTGACAACAACTATATAAAACTAAAATTTATAGGAAAAGATAACAATAAGTTTGCAATTGGCACTACCGTAAAATTATATTATGAAAACAATACAGTACTTCAAGAATTGATTCCTTCTAGAGGATTTCAGTCTTCAATGGAGCATACCATGACCATAGGTCTTGGCGCCACAAAAAAAATTGATTCTATTCGAGTTATCTGGCCAGATGAAACGACACAAAAATTAGTAACTATTGATGCCAATCAACTTATTACACTTCATCAAAAAGATAGTGAAACCAAATACAAGCCTTTTAAGGAGAAAAATAAAAAATCACTTCTTAAAGAGCTTCCAAATCAAAACTTTATAAGTCATAAAGAGAATGAATATAATGATTTTGATTACGAAGGCTTGATTTCAAAAAAGATATCTCAAGAAGGCCCTTCACTAGCTGTTGGCGATATCAATAATGATGGAAATGAAGATGTATTTGTTGGTGGCGCTAAAGGGCAACCAGCTACTATCTACACACATAAAGGAAACGGAAAACTAAGTGTAAAAGCTTTTTTTCAAGAAGATGCAAATCTTGAAGATACAGCAGCAGCTTTTTTTGACGCCGATAGTGATGGTGACCTAGACTTAATGGTAGCTAGTGGTGGTAATGAAGTAAATAATGAAAGAAATTATAAAAATCGTTTATACCTCAACGATGGAAAAGGTAACTTTAAAAAGTCGCTAAACCGCATTCCATCTAGTTTTAAAAATGTATCTGTAGTTGCGCCTTACGATTTTGATAGTGATGGTGATATAGATGTTTTTATAGGTTCAAGAAGCGTTGTTGGCACGTATGGTGTAAATCCAGACCATTTGTTTTTAGAAAATACCGGTGATGGCACATTTACAGATGCAACTGAAAAAGTAGCCTACAAAGTAAAAGAAGCAGGTATGATTACCGATGCCAAATGGGTTGATATAGATGGCGATGCTAAAAAAGATCTTATTACCGTTTCAGAATGGGGCACTATAAATATTTATAAAAATTCTGGTCGTAGGTTATCAAATTATCAAACAAATCTCAAGGATCACTATGGCTGGTGGAATTCAGTTGAAACGGCAGATCTAGATAACGACGGAGATTTAGATTTTATACTAGGCAATCAGGGCAGTAATACACATTACAAAGCTTCAAAAGAGCAGCCAATGAAAATGTGGGTAAATGACTTTGATAATAATGGTACCATAGAGCAAATTGTAACCAGAAACTACAACGGAAAAGATTATCCCGTCCATCAGAAAAAAGAATTGACCACACAAATGGTTTCCTTAAAGAAACAGAATTTAAAAGCTTCTGAATACGCTAAAAAAACTGTTGATGAATTATTCCCAAAAGAGATATTTGAAAATTCAATTCAAAAGACTGCCAATATTGCTGAATCAGTCATAGCCATTAACGAAGGCGGAGGAAAATTCACTATTAAAAAATTACCACCGCAGGTTCAGCTCTCATGTGTCTGCGATGTTACATGTACAGACATCAATAATGATGGGTATTTAGATATCATCCTAGGCGGCAACAATTTTGAATTTAAACCACAATATTCAAGACTAGATGGTATGTATGGTGGCGTATTACTTAATGATGGTAAACTAAATTTTACTTGGCAAGATTATAACACCAGTGGCTTCTTCATCAAAGAAGAAATAAAACACATCGAACAGTTTAAAGATAAAAATGGTAACCTATACATTATCACTGCTATTAATGATGGTAAACCAAAAATCTTCAAGCTCAATGAATAAGCACCTATTTCTTATACTAGTATTCGTTTTTGTAAGCTGCTCAAAAAAAGAAGGAAGCTTATTTAAAAATCCAAATGCCAGCGATACTGGTATTGCCTTCACCAATACCATAACCGAAACAGATGAGCTCAACATCTTAGATTATCTCTACTTCTATAACGGAGGTGGTATTGCTGTTGGTGATATCAACAACGATGGTTTGCCCGATATTTTCTTTAGCGGAAATCAGGTTAAAAACAAATTATACCTCAACAAAGGCAATTTGAAATTCGAAGATATTACTGATGCTGCTGCTGTTGCAGGAAACAGTTCTTGGAATACAGGTGCCGTTATGGGTGATGTAAACGGAGATGGGTTGTTAGACATTTACGTTTGCGCAGTAGTAGGCATTAAAGGTTTTGATGGGTTTAATGAGTTATACATTAACAATGGAGATAATACATTTACAGAGCGTGCTGCTCAGTATGGATTAGATTTCGATTCGTATAGTTCTAATGCTGCTTTTTTAGACTATGACCTCGATGGAGACCTCGATATGTACATTTTAAATCATGCAGTACATACACAAGAGTCTTTTGGTCATGCTAAACTTAGATTTAAGAGAAATTATCAAACTGGAGACAAATTAATGCGCAATGACGGTGATACATTTACAGATGTAAGTGAGCAGGCAGGCATTTTTGGCGGAATTAATGGTTACGGCTTAGGAATTGCTATTTCCGATTTTAACCAAGATGGGTATCCTGATATTTATGTAGGAAATGATTTTCATGAAGATGACTATTATTACCTGAATAATGGGGACGGTACATTTACGGAAAGCTTAAAAAAATACTTTGGGCATACAACGAGATTTTCAATGGGAAGTGATGTAGCAGATATAAACAATGACGGTTGGCCTGATATTTTATCTTTAGATATGCTTCCTGAAGATGAAAATATTTTAAAATCATCCGAAGGAGATGATAATATTCAAACACAAAAATTACGAACTGAGCGTTTCGGATACCACTATCAATTTACACGTAACATGTTACATATTAATCAACAAAATAGTCCTTATACAGAAACTGCTTTGTTAAGTGGTATTGCAGCAACAGACTGGAGTTGGAGTGGTTTATTTGCTGATTACGATCAAGACGGGCAGCAAGATCTATTTATAGCGAATGGAATTCCTAAGCGTCCAAATGATCTAGATTATATCAATTTTGTGTCTAGTGAAGAAATCCAAAAAAAAATAAACAACACAAAATTAGTAGATCAACAAGCTATCGATTTAATGCCTTCTGGCGCGGTACATAATTATATCTTTAAAGGAGCAAAAGACCTAAAATTTGAAGACAAATCTAAAGATTGGATTAGAAAAGACACTTTAATATCCGGAGCGACAGCGATAAGCGATCTAGACAATGATGGCGACCTCGATATCATCACCAATAATATCAATAGCCCTGCTACGCTCTATATCAACAAAACAAATTCAAAAAGTAATTACCTTAAATTAAAATTTGATTATACACCCAAAAATAAACTAGGTATTGGTACAAAAGTTTTTGCCTATCAAGGTGAAAAATTACAGTATCGAGAATTATATACCGTCCGTGGTTTTCAAGCCTCATCAGAACCTATAGTTCATTTTGGCTTTCGAGAAGCTAAAAAAATAGATTCGTTACGCATTATCTGGCCGAACAACACATCTCAAGTATTAAAAGATGTTTCTGTAAACCAGACAATTACAATTGAATTATTAGAAAATACTACTCCATTTAATTACAAATCTTTAAGATCAAAAACAAAGCAACTTTTTGAAAAAGTTGAAGATAACTTAGGTATTGACTTTATACATAAAGAAGATAATTATATCGATTTTAACCGTCAAAAATTAATTCCTTATCAAGTTTCAGATAAAGGTCCTGCTGTAGCTGTTGGAGATTTGAATAATGATGGTAAAAATGACCTTTTCTTTGGAGGCTCGAAATTTAAACCGTCAAAAATTTATCTACAAACTGATACCTCTTTTGTTGCGAAAAATTTTAACGCTATTTACAAAGACTCTATAAAAGAAGATGTTACAGCACTTATCGCAGATTTAAATGCTGACGGCAATAATGATCTTTTTCTAGGCTCTGGTGGAGCTGACTTTTACGGAAAAATGAAGCCGCTACTTGATAGCTATTATGTAAGAAAAGATAGCTCCTTTGTGTTAACACAACTCCCCGATTATTTTGAGAATGCTTCCATCATAAAAGCAAATGATTTTGATGGCGATGGAGATATTGATCTATTTGTGGCCAGTAATGCTGTATCTGGTGATTTTGGAAACATTCCAAATTCATACATCCTTAAAAATGAAAATGGTAATTTTTCTATCGAAGAAAATGAAGCACTTCAAAAAGCCGGCATCGTTACCTATGCCATTTGGCATGATTTTGATAATGATGGAATTGAAGACTTAATTATAGTTGGTGAATGGATGTCGCCAAAATTCTTTAAGAATACAAAAGGGAGCTTAAAAGAAGTAAATATATTAAAACAAAGCTTAAATGGCTTGTGGCAAGCCATTATTCCGTTTGATATAGATCAAGATGGCGATACAGATTACTTACTCGGCAATTGGGGAACAAATTCTAAGTTTAAAGCTTCAGAAAAATATCCTATGAAAATGTACTATGCCGATTTTGATGACAATAGCAGTACAGAAACCATTATTGCTACAGAAAAAAACGGAAAGTATTACCCTCTAGCCGATCTTAATACACTTTCTAGTCAATTAGTTAGCTTAAAAAAGAAGTTTCCATCGTATAAAACCTACGGTGGTAAAACAATAGAACAGATTTTTGACAAAACTGCGTTAAGCAAAGCTAATCTATTAACTGTAAACACTTTAGAATCAGGCTATTTAAAAAACAACAATGGTGCATTTATATTTGTACCATTTCAAACTGAATTACAAGTGGCTCCTATTAAAGTCTTTTTGAGTCATGATTTTGACAATGATAGTAAAGAAGAAGTACTTGCTGCTGGCAACTACTTTGGTATTAAACCTTATCATGGTCGTTTCGATTCTTTTTCTGGCGCCTTGATAAAGAGTGAAAATAATGTAATTTTGGGAAATAAAGTTGGGTTAAATCTTACACAAAAATCTGTAAGGCATCTCAATATGATAACTTTAAATAATCAAGACTATTTACTAGTCACTTTTAATAATGATAAAGCACAGGTATATAAAATTAAGAAGTAAAATGACATTGAAAAAATCACTTGTACTATTCACCACACTTACTGTTTTCATCTCTTGTACTACAAAAAGTGATCCTATAAAAATTACTGCTAATGATTTTCACGCTTCGGTTGATAAAGTAACCGAAATTATGGTGCATGATATTTTTTCACCACCTGTAGCCAGTAGAATTTATGCGTACCCAAATATTGCCGCCTACGAAATCATCGCACAGCAAAACGAAAATTACCGTTCATTACACAATCAAGTTAATGAATTAAGTAGTATTCCTAAAGCAGATAAAGTTGTAAACTATCAATTAGCAGCACTGATAGCTCATATGGATGTTAGTCGTCGATTGATTTTCTCTGAAGATAAAATAGAATCGTATCGAGATAGCTTGTATGAAGTATGGCAAGATAAAAACAGTGTAGAGTTTGAAGCAGCCAAAGAATATGGTTTAAAAGTTGCCGAGAATATTACAGGTTGGTTAGATAAAGACAACTACAAGCAAACTCGTACCATGCCGAAGTTTACTGTAATTAGCGATGATCCTTCGCGTTGGCAACCTACACCTCCAGCCTATATGGATGGTATTGAACCGCATTGGAACAAGATCAGAACTTTTGTGATAGATTCTGCAGCACAATTTAAGCCTGTTCCTCCACCTACTTTTTCTATGAATAAAAAATCTGATTTTTACAAAGAACTTAAAGAAGTCTATGATATCAGTGAGCAAATAACAAAAGATGGGGACGATTCTGAAGAGATTGAGATTGCCCAGTTCTGGGATTGCAATCCATATGTATCGGTTACGCGTGGCCATTTAATGTTTGCAACTAAAAAAATTACACCTGGCGCACATTGGATTGGTATTACAAAAATTGCAGCTAGAAAAACGAATTCTGATTTTAACAAAACTGTTTATGCCTACACTAAAACATCGATGGCTATTGCCGATGCGTTTATTAGTTGTTGGGATGAAAAATATCGTAGTAACTTAATAAGGCCAGAAACATTGATAAATCAACATATTGATGAAAACTGGAAACCAATACTGCAAACACCTCCATTTCCTGAATATGTGAGTGGCCATTCTGTAGTTTCTGGAGCTGCATCAGTTGCATTGACTAACATTTTTGGAGATAATTTTGCCTTTGATGATGATACCGAATTGGTGTATGGACTTCCTGTCAGAAAATTCAATTCATTTGCGGCTGCTGCGGATGAGGCTGCTATTAGCAGGATGTACGGAGGTATCCATTACAGAGCAGCCGTTGAGATTGGTGTTAAACAAGGGCGAGATTTAGGACAGTTTGTCGTTGATAATTTAGAAATGTACAAAGTCGAGGATTAAGTTCTAAGTGAATGAAAACAAAAAAAATCACACTTATTTTAAGTGTCATCGTTTTAGCAGCGCTTACTTGGTATTTATTTATAAAACCTTATGATTATTTGGTTACTTTCAAAGCCAAGTCAACCCCAAGTATTATCAATCATTCCATTAAAAACTGGAATGAATCATTAGCTAATAACTCAAAAATAAGTCAAGCTACAACAACTGAGCTATCACAAAAGGTGTTCATTAATGACTCTACGTATAACTATAATTGGAAGCTCATAGCTATAAATGATTCAACATCAAAAGTAAAAGTATATGTAAAAGACCTGAACCATAGTTTCATCAATAAGCTGAAAATTCCATTCAGCAATACAAACTTTGAAAAGACAACCAAAAGAACCCTGCTTAATTTTAATAAAGAATTAAATGAGCATCTTAAAAAATTTAAGGTAAAAGTTGTTGGTATGGATAGTATAAAAGGAACTTATTGTGCTTATGTTCCCATAAAAACGGCGCGAAACAAAAAAGCAAGAGGCATGATGCAAAACTATTCTATGCTAGATAATTTTATGTTTAAGAACAGCCTTAAATTAAATGGTAAACCCAGAATTGAAATCGTAGATTGGAATACCGAGCAGGATAGCATTACATATAATTTTTGTTACCCAATTATAAAATCAGATTCGCTACCAAATCATCCTTTAATTAAATACAAGCAGCTTGAAGATAAGGTTGGCTTAAAAGCAATTTACAATGGTAACTATATCACATCAGATAAAGCATGGTATGTATTGCAAGACTATGCAAAGATGAAGAGGATGAATATTGTCCAAACACCTATTGAAGTATTTCATAACAACCCTAACATGGGTGGTAATGAACTAAATTGGAAAACTGAAGTGTTTATGCCAATTCAATAAAAATACCTACTTTTAAAAAAACCTACTCAAATGACACAAAAGCCCCTTAAAACTAGATTATCCTTTTGGCAAATCTTTAATATGAATGTTGGCTTTCTTGGAATTCAATATAGTTTCGGTTTACAGCAAACAGCCATAAATCCGATTTTTTTGTATTTGGGAGCATCCGAAGAAATGCTTCCTATTTTAAACATCGCAGGACCCGTAACTGGCTTAATAGTACAACCAATAATAGGAGCAATGTCTGATAAGACATGGTCCTCAAGATGGGGTAGAAGAAAACCATATTTTTTGATTGGTGCTTTGATAGGAAGTTTATGTCTTTTTGCTTTTCCAACCAGTCCAGTATTGTGGTTTGCAGTTGGACTGTTATGGATTTTAGATGTCGGGAATAACATGGCAATGGAACCTTACAGAGCTTTTGTTGGAGACAAATTACCTGAAAAACAATTAAGTTTAGGATACCAAATGCAAAGCTTATTTGTTGGAGCGGGTATTTTACTGGCAAACTTTTCAATTATTTTATTTCAAGATTGGTTCGGAGGAGATTCTGTAGAAGTGGCGGGATCTATACCAAAATGGTTATATTATTCTTTCTTTATTGGAGGTTTTCTTTCAATTGTGACCATACTATGGTCAGTATTAAAAACACCCGAAATTCCTCCAACTCATGAAGAATTGCTAGAGATTAATAAAAGTAAAGCGCTTCCTTTTGGTAAACGAATTAGAGAACCTTTTTTAGAAATAGTTGATGCTATAAAAAGAATGCCAAAGTTTATGTGGAAAATTGGAGTAGTCTATTTATTTCAATGGTATGCTTTATTTATTTATTGGCAATTTATCACGCCACTTTTTAAACTGACTCTAAATTATTCAACGTCTGAAGCAGCTGCTCAGGCAGCAAAAATGAGTACTACTTATAACGTAGTAACCATGCTTGTTGCGTTGGCATTAGTACCATTAACACTTCGTTTTGGGGGTAAAAAAATCTATGCCTTAAGTTTATTTGGCACTGCATTAGCTTTGTTTACAATACCGTATATATCCGATCCAAACATGGTACTAATACCGATGGTTTTATTCGGAATTGGTTGGGCGGCTATGATGGGTATACCCTATACGATGGTTTCAAAAATTGTTCCGCAAGAGCGTAGAGGTGTATATATGGGGATTTTAAATATGATGATTGTAATCCCGATGTTTATACAAACATTAACATTTGGTCCAATATATAAATATCTGTTAAAAGGAAATGCTATTAACGCAATGTTATTTGCAGGTATCTTTTTTGGAGTTGCTGCGTTTTTATCTCTACGATTAAACGTATCAAAGACGAAAGAAATCTAAATAAAAAAGCTTCGATTCATCGAAGCTTTTTTATTATTTTTTAAAGTTTTTTAATTTTTATATTTCGAAACCAGACGACATCAGAATGATCTTGTAAACCGATATGTCCCTCATGGTATTTACCAAAGCCTTCCCAATCTTTAAATTTTGAGTTGGCTACCATAGCATCCCATTTTTCTCCATGTACTGGAAATGTAAATGCCTCTTTACCATTCATCATAACAGAACCAATATTATTTTTATGATCTACTTTTAAGATACATTCATTCCATTCACCAGCAGGATGTATCAAATCATCTGGGCAAGCAATCATATCATATAATGAACCCGCTTTATGAGTTCCTTCAGCGATGAATGAATCAGGATGTAATTTATTATCTAACACCTGAATTTCTGGTCCAGTTTGATAAGCTTCAGGAAATTTCTCATCTTCATATACACCCCAAAAAATACCACTATTACCCTTTTCTGAAGCTTTCCATTCAAGAGATAAGACAAAATTTTTAAACTTTTGTTTAGAGATTATATTCTTTCCACCACGATCACTAGGGGTAAATTTCATGGCATCTCCATCAATGGTCCATTCATTATAGATGCTATCAGATAAGTATCCTCGCCATTGATCAAGAGAGTTTCCGTCAAAAAGTACAATCCAATCATTTTCTTTTTCCATTTCTTTTTCTATTTCAGTGTCTGACGATTTTTCGACAATAGCTTTTTTAGTATCCTTTTTACAGGCAGCTACTAATATCGTAACTAGTAGTGCAAATCCAACTATTTTTTTCATATTTATAAAATTATAATCCTAAAATTCTTTTTAATTCTTCTTTATTTACTTCCGCTCCAGCGAAATCATCAAATGCTTTTTGAGTTGCTTCGATAATATGTTCTTGAATAAATTGAGCACCTTCGCGAGCTCCTTGCTCAGGAGATTTAATACAACATTCCCATTCCATTACAGCCCAAACATCACAACCATATTGCGTTAGTTTTGAAAATATTGTTTTAAAATCTATCTGACCATCGCCTGGTGAACGATAACGTCCTGCACGATTTCCCCAATCATTATAGCCTCCAAAAACACCTTTTTTTCCTGTAGGATTAAACTCTGAGTCTTTTACATGGAAAGCTTTTATAAATTGATGATAATGATCAATATATTCAATATAGTCGAGTTGCTGTAATACAAAATGCGATGGATCATACAAAATATTTACACGTTTATGATTTCCAGTAGCTTCAAGAAAACGTTCAAAGGTGTCACCATCATGAATATCTTCACCAGGATGTACTTCATAGCATACATCAACTCCTTGTTCATCAAAATGATTAAGAATGGGTAACCAGCGCTT
Organism: Maritimimonas sp. 2210JD6-3; assembly: GCF_056591795.1. Taxonomy (NCBI): domain Bacteria; kingdom Pseudomonadati; phylum Bacteroidota; class Flavobacteriia; order Flavobacteriales; family Flavobacteriaceae; genus Maritimimonas; species Maritimimonas sp. 2210JD6-3. The sequence goes on from NZ_JBWQOJ010000021.1 coordinate 38,110, forward strand.
TGCTAATTCTTCAAAACCCATTTCTACCAATCCAGAAGGTCTTTGCGGCCAAGGATGAAATGTGTGCCATAATAAAGCTCCTGAAAATGTTGCATGTACGTTTAAGCCTAGATGCTTACTAGCTGTTGCAGCATTTTTTACGGTTTGTATCGCCCATTCAGTTCTAGCTTTTGGATTGCCTTTATGGATGTTGGGCGCAAAATTATCGAACATAATATCATACGCAGGATGTACAGCGACTAATTGCCCTTGTAAATGCGTAGAAAGCTCCGTAATTTCTAAGCCATAAGAATTGATTTTCCCTTTTAATTCATCACAATAATTTTTGCTTTCTGCTGCAAGGTCTAAATCGATTAATCTCGATTCCCAGGTAGGAATCTGAATACCTTTATAACCTAAATCTGAAGCCCATTTACAAAGTCCATCTAACGAATTAAATGGAGCCTTGTCATCCATAAATTGGGCAAGAAAAATGGCAGGTCCTTTGATAGTTTTCATATTTTTTTAATCTAAATTTACCCAAACATTACCCTGTTGATGTGAGGCAACAGCTTTTTCAATAAAATTCATACCACGAACGCCATCTAGTATCGTTGGAAACTCCATCTTATCATAGGGTTCTTTTCGTATGGCTTTCGCCACACCTTTGTAAATATTTCCCATAGAATCAAAAATGCCCTCAGGGTGCCCAGGAGGTAGTTTTGTTCCGTCTAATGAAATTTCACTATTATAGGAATGTCCGGGTTTTAATACACGGAGCGGTTTACCATCTTCTAACAAATACAAATAATTTGGATTTTCTTGTGCCCATTTCAATCCGGCTTTTTTACCATAGATTTGTACTGTAAAATTGTTTTCCTCACCCGTAGCTATTTGACTTGCGCGTAAAACACCTTTTACATTATTTTCACATCTTAACAACACAGTGCCATCAATATCCATTCTATTATCATCGTATAAATAATTAAGATCAGACAAAATCGAATTAATCTTAAGTCCTGTAACATATTCAATCATATCAAAGGCATGCGTTCCTATATCGCCCATACAACAACTTATTCCTGATTTTTCTGGATTTAACCTCCATGTTGTTGACCTCTTTTGCTTATCATGAATGATTGGATTGATCCATCCTTGGTAGTATTGTGCATCTATTTTTTGAACAGTCCCTATTTCACCCTCAGCAATCATCTTTTTCATTTGTCGAATCATAGGATACCCTGTGTAGGTGTAGGTAACCGCAAAAACAGTATTCGCTAATTTTAGGGTACTTTGTAGAATTTTTGCTTCTTCGTAAGTAGTAGTCATGGGTTTTTCACAGATGACATTAAACCCATTCTCCAATAGTTTTTTTGCCATCGGAAAATGTAAGAAATTAGGTGTAAGTATTGAAACCACCTGCATGCGCTCAGAAAGAGGCAATTTAGTTTCTTCTGCTATTAAAGTGTCAAAATCTTTATAAATTCTATTTGTAGGTAATCCGATTTTTTGTGCAAAGCCAATGTTGTCTTCCCAAAGCGGATTAAAAACACCACCTACAATTTGGTATTGATCGTACATTGAAGATGCGACACGGTGTAAAATACCGATAAGTGAATCACCGCCACCACCAAGTATTCCTAACTTTAGTTTAGTACTCATTTAGTTAATATATATTATGAATCTTTATATTCTATTTTCTCATCTTTAAATAACAATGCATAGATCACCATAATCACTGCGGCAAATGCCGCTGGTATCATCCATATTTTTTGCCAATGATGTGTGTTCTCAGAGATTAAATATGAGTCGGTTATTTTTCCTGCCACCCAAAAACCAATTAACATACCTACACCATAGGTTGCAAGTGTAATCAATCCTTGTGCAGCACTTTTCACTTTTTCCCCTGCTTTTGAATCTGTATAAATTTGCCCAGATACAAAAAAGAAATCATAGCAAATTCCATGTAACGCAATACCCGTTAATAGCATAAAGACTAATTCTCCCGAATTACCGTAAGCAAATAGCAAATAGCGTACTGCCCAGGCAAACATTCCAAAAAGAATGGTCTTTTTAAAACCATATTTTTTAAAAAACCACGGTAATAAGAGCATAAACAAAACTTCAGAAATTTGACCAATCGTCATTTTTCCTGTGGGATTTGTCACGCCAATTTCAGCCAGAAAAGGGTTTGCATTCTGATAATAAAATGCTAATGGAATACATATTAATACTGATGAAATAAAAAAGATCAAAAAGTTACGATCGTTAAGCAATTTTAAAGCGTCTAACCCTAAAATATCAGAAACTGTAACAGATTCTCCTTTTGCTTTTGGAGGTGTTTTGGGTAATGTAAAACTGAAAATACCTAAAATAGCTGAAGCTATTGCTGTCATTAAAAATGTATTTTGTAACATTCCTTTATCACCAGTAATTTCTGGATTTGGATCCCAATGAAAAATATAGCTAATAGTTAGCCCAGCTGCAATCCAACCAATAGTACCCCATACTCGAATGTAGGAAAACTCTTTTGCTGGGTCAGTCATTTGATTAAACGAAACCGAATTTACCAAAGCTAATGTTGGCATATAGGCGATCATATATCCTAAAACATATGGATAAAAGACATTGAATTCGGTAGTTTGAGACATTTGGTACATTAAAAAAGCACCTATCAAATGTAATAAGCCAAGTATTTTTTCGGCGTTAAAAAAACGATCAGCAATCAACCCAATAATAAAAGGAGCAATAATAGCACCCCAAGATTGTGTTGAATAGGCCATGCCTGTTTCGGCACCCGAAGCATTCAGGTTATTTCCTAAAAAAGTACCAAGTGTAACGAACCAGCCACCCCAAATAAAAAATTCGAGAAACATCATAAATGATAACTGAAACTGCGTAGATTTTTTCATAAATAATTAAGTTAGTTAATTAGGTAGATTAGTTAAGTTCTTTTGCAACTTTTAGTAATAGATCACGTGTTGCTTTAATTCCGCCTTCTTCGCTCAATCTACTGCCTTCATATTCTACTCCTACATAACCAGTATAGTTAGCATCTTTTACTATTTGCATCATTTTTGTGTAATCAATGTTAGTCTCATTTCCATTTTTATCAAAGTCATAAGATTTCGCACTTACGGCTTTTGCAAAAGGCATCATTAATTTAATGCCTTCATACATGTCTGCATATTCTTCTAGACATTCTCCCCAATTTTCTCCATCTTTTCGCTTGATACACCAATTGCCGAAATCAGGTAAAGTACCACAATTTTCCATATTAACTGCTTTGATAACTTGAGTAACTCGAGGAGCATCAGATGACATCCAGCCATGATTTTCAACAAGTACATTAATGTTCTTTGTAGCGGCATAAGTTGATAATTTTCTTAAACCATCTTCTGCAACTTTAACCCATAGGTCTGGATCATTGGTGCCAAAAGTATTTACGCGAATAGAATGACAACCTAAATATTGTGCCGCATTTATCCATTTTTTATGGTTTTCGACAGCTTGATCTCGTTCTTTCTCATTCGCGGCAGCAAGATCGCCTTCTCCATCCACCATAACAATAAGATTTTGCATCTTATATTCGTTACTTTTTTTCTTTAAAACTATTAAAAGTGAATCCAATCCAAGAGACTCAATTTGTTTTGTGTACAATTGACTAACATATTCTAATCCTTCAAAACCTAATTCATTTGCCTTTTTAGCAAAATCAAATGGATCCATTTTACCGTCTTCAATTAACTTGTGTAAAGACCATTGCGCTAGCGAAAGTTTAAAAAAGGGTTCTGACATTTCTTGTTTTTGAGGTTCTTCATTTTTTGCTGTCTTCTGATTTTCTTTACATGCAAGAACTACTACACAAAAAAATAATATTGAGAAAGGTAATCTCAAATATTGTAGTATCATTGATTTCATAGATGATTTTAATTAGTTAGTTAAAATGAGGTATTAAAGTTACTATTTATCTGATGAAACCAAAAATGAATTACTAAATCGTTATAGTTAAAAAATGCTTGTTAAAAAAATCGATGTTCTTTAGAATATTCTTTACATTTAACCTTAAATATTTTGCAATTAACAATTTAAAGACTGTAAAAATATGAAAAGAACAGTTTTAAAATACACTAACTAACAATTTAATAACTAGTAATGAAATTAGATCAAGAGTATGATGCCATAGTAATTGGTACCGGTATTAGCGGTGGTTGGGCGGCCAAGGAACTTTGTGAGAAAGGCCTAAAAACCTTAGTGCTTGAAAGAGGTCGTATGGTAAAGCATATACAAGATTACCCGACCATGAATAAAGATCCTTGGGATTTTGAACCTGGTGTAAATGTCATCACGCAGGAAACTCGAAAAAGGCAAGAGAAACAAAGTAGAACAGGCTATACTACAAGAGAAGGAAGTAAGCATTGGTTTGTTGATGATGTGAAACATCCGTATAACGAAACAAAACGTTTCGACTGGATGCGTGGTTATCATGTTGGTGGTCGTTCAATTATGTGGGGAAGACATAGTTATCGATTAAGTGATCTAGATTTTGAAGCGAATAAGAAAGAAGGTGTAGGCGTAGATTGGCCCATACGCTATAAAGACCTAGCACCTTGGTATGATAAAGTCGAAGAATATATAGGAGTAAGTGGTGAGAATTTAGGATTGCCTCAATTACCAGATGGTAAATTTGAACCACCCATAGAGATGAATTGTGTTGAAGAACATCTTAAATCAAATATAGGTGAGAATTATGATGATAGAGTGCTAACGGTAGGTCGTGTAGCGCATATTACAAGTGACAAACAATATGAAGGTAGAGGAAAATGTCAATACAGAAATAGATGTATTCGGGGCTGCCCTTTTGGAGGTTACTTTAGCAGTAATTCATCTACATTACCAGCTGCTGAAAGAACTGGTAATATGACCTTGAGACCGAATTCAATTGTTCATGAGATTATCTATGATGATGCTAAAAAAAGTGCTACTGGAGTTAAAGTAATAGATGCCGAAACAAAAGAAACGATAGTTTTTAATGCTAAAATTATTTTTTGCTGTGCTTCTGCAATACCGACTACTGCAATTTTAATGCAATCAAAGTCAGAGCGGTTTCCTAATGGATTAGGAAATGATTCAGGTGAATTAGGACATAATATTATGGATCATCATTTTAAAGCGGGTGCAACAGCAAAGTATGATGGTTATGAAGATAAATATTATAAAGGTCGCAGGCCTGGTGGTATTTATTTACCACGCTTTAGAAATCTTGGTGATAAGAAGACAAAAACTAAGTTTTTAAGAGGGTATGGTTATCAAGGCGGAGCTGGTAGAAATGGTGTTTCAGAATATGTTGCCGAAGCGGGTTATGGTTCCGAATTAACAGAAACCATATTAAAACCAGGAGATTGGTCTATGACCCTTATGGGATTTGGTGAATGTCTGCCTTATCATGAAAATAAAATGACGCTTGATTATGAGAAGTTAGATGAATGGGGATTGCCTACAGTTACCTTCGATGCAGAATGGAAAGAAAACGAATGGGAAATGCGAAAAGATATGATAGAACAAGCCATGGAAATGTTTAAAAAAGCGGGTTTTAAAGATATTCAACCAATGGATAGTCCAGGAGCTCCAGGGTTAGGTATTCATGAAATGGGAACGGCACGAATGGGTAGAGACCCTAAAACATCTATTTTAAACGCAAATAATCAAATACATTCAGTTCCAAACGTATATGTAACTGATGGTGCTTGTATGACTTCTGCAGGTTGTCAGAATCCTTCACTAACGTATATGGCTTTAACGGCTAGAGCAGCAAATCATGCTGCAGAACAATTTAAAAAAATGAAAGCTTAGTAGTATGAAAAGAAGAGATGCAATTAAAAATATAGGAATGTCATTGGGTCTTGTAGTGGCAACACCTACTGTAATAAGCTTATTACAAAGTTGTAAGAGTGAACCCAAAATAGATTGGACTCCTGAGTCCTTTAATGACGAAGAAAGTGTACTCGTTAAAAAATTAGTAAGCTTAATTTTACCTAAAACAGGCAATTTACCAGGAGCTGTAGAAGTAAATGTACCCCAATTTATAGATAGATATGCTTCAAAAGTGGCTAGTAAAGAAGAGCAAGAAAAATTTAAGAATGGGCTGACTGTCATTATGAAGGTGTTAGGGAAATCAGTTTCTAAAGCTTCTGATAATGATTATGATACCTTATTAGCTAAATATCTCAAAGCTTCTCCAGAGCAAATAGAATCATTTCAAGAAAATGAAGATGATAAAAATGCATTTGAGGCATTAGTAGGACTCCGTGGCATTTCTATTTGGGGGTATAGAAATAGTAGAAAAGTAGGTATGGAAGTATTAGCGTACGATCCTGTACCTGGAGTACAAAAAGGATGTATTTCTTTAGAAGAGGCAACAGGTGGTAAAGCTTGGTCATTATCATAAATTATAATGAGGTATCTTTCTTACATAACGCTTTTTTTCTTACTACTTATTTTAAATTGTAAAGAAAGAAAAGAAAAAAATGATTTTAATAAGAAAGGAATAGATGCGGCTGAAAATTGGATTTCACTTTTTAATGGTGAAGATTTAGATGATTGGATAGTGAAGATTAATGGCTATTCAGTAGGTGAAAATATTCATAATACCTTTAGAGTAGAGGATGGTGTTATGAAGGTGTCATATGATGGTTATAATGAATTCGGAGAATCTTATGGACATATTTTCTATAACAAGCCATTTTCAAATTACAAACTGAGACTTCAATATAGATTTGTTGGTAAACAACCCAAAGATGGTCAATCTTGGGCTAAGAAAAATAGCGGGGTAATGTTACATGCACAATCTCCAGAAAGTATGTATGTAGATCAAGGATTTCCAGTTTCTTTAGAAGCCCAGTTTTTAGGAGGAATAGAAGAAGGTGTTGATAGACCTACAGGAAATTTATGCACACCTGGAGTTCATGTTACTATGTTGAATAATCTCATTACTGAGCATTGTATTCCTGCTGATGCGCCTACATTTTATGGTGATGAATGGGTTAAGATGGAAGTACTAGTGTTACATGATTCTCTCATTACTCATAATGTAAATGGTAGAGAAGTTATCCGATATTCCAAACCAATTATTGGAGGAGAATTTATGCCTGAAACTGATGAGTGGAAAAAGAAACAAGGTAAGCCTCTAACTTCTGGATATATTGCACTACAAAGTGAAAGCCATCCCATTGAGTTCAAAAATATTGAGATTTTAGAACTTGAGGAATAACTAAAATTTTAGTACTTATGAAAAAAAAACAAGTAACTACGAGAAGATCTTTTATTAAAAAGTCGGCGATTGCTTTCGCTGGAATTAGTATTGTGCCAAGGCATGTGCTCGGTCAAGGATTTGTTCCGCCTAGTGATAAATTGAATATTGCAGTTGTTGGAGGCGGGGGTAAAGGCTATACAGATGCACTACATGCGTGGAATAATGGAGCTTCTAATATCACAGCTATTTGTGATGTTGATTGGAATTTAGCTGCGAATGCTTTTAAAAAATTCCCTAAAGCCAAAAAGTATAAAGACTATAGAAAACTATTTGAAGAGGTTAACGATTTTGATGCTGTTACTATTTCTACACCAGATCATACACATGCTGTAATTACCATGGATGCTATGAAACGAGGAAAGCACGTTTACGTACAAAAGCCTCTAACACATAGTATTTATGAAGCGCGTATGCTTACTGAAGCAGCAAATAAATATAAAGTGGTTACACAAATGGGTAATCAAGGTGCGTCGGGTGACGGTGTTAAGCAAATGGCGAAATGGTTTAATGAAGGGAAAATTGGAAACGTAAAAACCGTGCATGTGTGGACAAATAGACCCGTTTGGCCTCAAGGTATTCCAATGCCTACAGACAAACCAAAAATGATCGATGGTTTAGCATGGGATGTCTGGGTAGGTCCAGCTAAGATGGTTGATTATCATCCATTATATCACCCATTCAAATGGCGTGGTTGGTGGAATTTCGGTACTGGAGCACTAGGGGATATGGGTTGTCATTTAATTGATCCGCCTTATAGAGTATTAGGACTTGGATATCCAACAGAAGTAGAAAGTAGTGTTGGCGCAATTTACACGAGAGATTGGGTGCCAGAATATCTACCTGAGTCATGTCCGCCTTCATCAAGAACACAGTTAAAATTTAAAGCAACAGAGAAAAATCCAGTTGACGTTACCATGACCTGGACAGATGGTGGTCTGCGACCATTTCATCCAGAAATAATACCAGCTGATCATCCAATAGGGGATAATAACAGTGCAAATGGAATTATAATGATTGGTGAAAAAGGTATTATGACTTGTGGTACCTATGGTAAAAATCCAAAAATTTATTTAAATTCAGGAGAGCTTATTACATATAAAGAAAAAAATAATGACTTACCTGAAAATGGTCATCAGATTTTTTGGGTTGACGCATGTAAAGAAGGTTTTGGAAAAAATAAGCATCAACAATTAACTTCTTCATTTGATTTTGCTGGACCGTTAACAGAATCTATTTTAATGGGTAACCTAGCGATTAGAAGTTATTTGGTTAGAACGCCTAGAAATAATGGAGGACATAATTATCCTGGAAGAAAGAAATTACTTTGGGATGGTAAGAATATGAAAATTACCAACTTTGAAGATGCAAATCAATTTGTAAAAAGAGAATACAGAGAAGGTTGGAGCTTATAAAGAAGGTTAACTTTTTTGTGACTTTATAAGGTTGCTGAATACTTCGTTTATTAGTATATTTGTCATATAAACTAACAACTGTTAGTTTTGAGAATATAAAATACATATGGCAGATTTTTACAGCTTAAAAGTTGCAGATATATATAAAGAAACCGATGACACCTCGGTTATCACCTTTGAAATTCCTTCTGAATTGCATGGAACGTTCAGATTTAGACAAGGACAACATTTAACTTTAAAGTCAATTATTAATGGTGAAGACATACGTCGTTCTTATTCTTTATGTTCTAGCCCGATAGATAATGAGTGGAAAGTTGCTGTAAAAAAAATTCCTGGAGGAAAATTTTCAACCTATATTAATGAACAATTAAAATCAGGAGATATTCTTGACGTAATGAGTCCTAGTGGCACATTTGGTGTTGATTGTAATCCCCAGAAAGCTAAGAACTATCTTTTCTTCGCTGCAGGAAGTGGCATTACGCCCATTTTATCGATGATGAAAGCGCATTTGGCACAAGAACCTAAATCAACTTGTAAGTTATTTTATGTCAATAAAACTGCAAAATCGATTATCTTTAAAGAAGAATTAGAGCAGCTCAGAAATACCTATTTTGGAAGACTTGAGATTTACTATTTTCTAACTAAAGAACGTCGTGATATCGAGTTATTTAACGGACGCTTTGATGACGAAAAAATGCAAGTACTCACAAAAACATTTATTGATATTCCAGATACTAGCGAAGTGTTTTTGTGTGGCCCAGAACAGATGGTAAACTACGTAAGTGAGTATCTTATAAATGCAGGTTTATCTAAAGATTTAGTGCATTTCGAGTTGTTTGTTACCGGATTATCAGAAGAAGATATTAAGCGTGCAGAACGTTTAGCACAACAAAATGTTGAAGGTATAGAAGTTACTATTGTAGATGGAGGCAAAGAATTTGCCTTTACCATGACCAAAGAGTACGATAACATCTTAGATGCGGCTTTGGGCGCGGGCGCCGATTTGCCATTTGCTTGTAAAGGAGGTGTGTGCAGTACCTGTAAATGCGAAGTGAAAGAAGGTGCAGTTGAAATGAAAATAAATTACGCATTAGACGATAAAGAAGTAAGTCAAAATCTAGTGTTGAGTTGTCAAGCAGTACCAATAACTGAAAAAGTAGTAGTCGATTTCGACGTATAACATTCCTGCGAATGCAGGAATCTCATAAATGAAATTGATTTTAAATAAAATAGTATAACAAATTTAAAAAGCCCTTTCCTTTGGAGAGGGTTGAGAATAGGATATGAGTGAAGAACAAATTAAATCATTAGAAGAACAATTTGAAGCACGTATTGCACGCGATGAGAAAATTGAACCTAAAGATTGGATGCCCGAAAAATACCGTCAAACACATATCAGGCAAATGTCGCAACACGCACATTCTGAAGTGGTAGGTATGCTTCCGGAAGGAAACTGGATTACCCGTGCTCCATCGTTAAGACGTAAAGTAGCCTTGCTAGCCAAAGTGCAAGATGAAGCTGGGCATGGATTGTATCTCTACAGCGCAACAGAAACTTTAGGAATTTCTAGAGACGAAATGTATGAACAATTGCACACAGGAAAAGCCAAATACTCTAGCATTTTTAATTATCCAACTTTAACATGGGCAGATATGGGAGCTATCGGTTGGCTAGTAGATGGTGCTGCAATAATCAATCAAGTGCCCTTGTGTAATACGTCTTATGGGCCGTATGCTAGAGCAATGATTCGTGTGTGTAAAGAAGAAAGTTTTCATCAACGTCAAGGTTATGAAATCATGATAAAATTAGCAAACGGCACACCAGAACAAAAAGAAATGGCGCAAGATGCATTAAATCGCTGGTGGTGGCCAAGTCTAATGATGTTAGGGCCAACAGACGATAAATCTGTTCACACTGCACAATCTATGAAGTGGAAATTAAAGCGTAAAACAAATGATGAATTGCGTCAGCAATTTATTGACCAAACGGTACCACAGGCAGATTTAATTGGACTCACCATTCCAGATCCAGATTTAAAATGGAATGAAGAACGTGGTAGTTATGATTTTGGTGAAATTAATTGGGATGAATTTTGGCAAGTGGTTAAAGGCCATGGCCCAATGAATAAAGAACGCATGAAAGCACGAGTTGGCGCTTGGGAACGTGGTGAATGGGTACGTGATGCTGCGATGGCACATGCCGAAAAGAAACAAGAAAGAAAAAAAGCAGTTTAATGAAATTAAAGTTGAATCTGAACTTGAAAAATGGATAATAAAAAATTCGATTTAACTGAAAGACTTGAAGATTTTGCTGCGACTATTATTCTTTTGTACAATAAGAAACCATTATCATATGCAGGAGATTATTTAGCCAAGCAATTAATTAGATCATCTTGCTCTTCTGCTCTAAATTATGGTGAGGTATTAGGTGCAGGAACTGATAAGGATAAAATTAATAAATTAAGAATTTGCCTTAAAGAATTAAGAGAGTCGCAAAGAAATTTAAATATTCAAACAAAAGCAAAGTTGTTTTCGGAAGAAGAACTAAAAGACTTGAAAGATGAAAATGACCAATTAATAAGAATTATAGTAACAAGAATAAAAAATATTAATTGAAGTAATTTCAAATTCGATTTCAACTTCAATTTCAAATTCATAAGGATGAGAAAAAATTGGCCACTTTGGGAAATCTTCGTAAGAAGTAAAAACGGATTAGAGCATAGGCATTGTGGTAGTTTGCATGCCGCAGACGCAGAAATGGCGCTAGAAAACGCTCGTGATGTTTATACACGACGTAATGAAGGTGTAAGTATTTGGGTAGTAGAATCGAAGCATATAACGGCTTCTAATCCCGAAAATAATGGAGAGCTATTCGAACCAGCTCAAGACAAAATATATCGCCACCCAACATTTTACGATTTACCAGACGAAGTAAAGCATATGTAATTTGAGCTTTGCTCAAATTACAATTCCCACAAAAGTGGGAAACTCATCAATTAAAATAAAATGTCACTCTAAAATTATCCTAGAGTTGAATTACTAAAAGTTTCCCGTTTTTACGGGAACGATAAATAAATTTATCGATGAAAGAAAACTTATACAATTACATTCTCGGTATTGCAGACAACAGTCTCATATTAGGACAACGTATGGGAGAATTATGTGGGCATGGACCAAGTCTAGAAACAGATATTGCTTGTACTAATATTTCTTTAGATTTATTTGGGCAAGTACGTAGCTACTATCAATATGCAGCAAAAATAGCTGGAGATGAGAGAACTGAAGACGATATCGCGATGCTTCGTAAAGAACGTGAGTATAAAAATGTATTATTGGTAGAACAACCAAATACCAATTTTGCTTATACTATTGGCCGTCAGTTTTTATTTGATGTCTATCATTTTGCTTTTTTAACTGATTTACAGAAAAGTACAGATTTAACACTTTCTGCTATTGCAAAGAAATGTATTAAAGAAGTGAGTTATCATGTGCGTTTTTCTTCAGATTGGTTAAAAAGATTAGGAGACGGAACCGAAGAGAGCAATCAAAAAATGCAAGAAGCCATTGATGATTTATGGACGTACACTGATGAGTTATTTCACCAAACTGATGCTGATAAAGCGATGGTTTCAGAAGGTATCGGTGTTGATGTAATTAAACTCAAAGACGCATATTACAATCAAGTTTCAGAAGTATTAATCGAAGCTAACTTAAAAGTTCCAGAATCTAAATGGTTTCAAAAAGGAGGTAAAGAAGGTGTGCATACAGAGCATATGGGTTATTTACTAGCAGATTTGCAATATATGCAACGAACCTATCCTAATATGGAATGGTAACCAATTCCTGCGAAAGCAGGAATCTCATAATCGAAAAGTAAAAGCTACTCGGTTAAAAGTTAAACGTCACTTCGAGTGATTTGTGAAGTATGAGCAAATTGTATCGAGAAGCAATAAAATAAGTTTCCCTTTTTCATGGGAAGTAAACATGACAATAACAGAACAACATATTGATAAAAGATTGATTCCAATTTTAGAACAAGTTTCAGACCCTGAAATTCCTGTACTATCAATTATGGATATGGGCGTTGTGCGTTCGGCAAGTATTAGTAATGATATTGTGAAAGTAGAAATTACACCAACCTACAGCGGTTGCCCAGCAATGGATGTCATTGGAGACGATATTAAAAAAGCATTACATGATGCAGGTTACGCATCTGAAATTGATTTGATTTTGCATCCAGCTTGGACAACCGATTGGATTACACCAAAAGGAAGAAAAGCACTAGAAAATTATGGTATAGCAGCACCTTTAGAAGCCGAAGCAGATAAAGAAGTATTGTTAAATGGAAAACGATTGGTAAAGTGTACGAATTGTGGTTCGAAAAATACACGATTGGTGAGTCAGTTTGGTTCAACAGCATGTAAAGCACAGTTTCAGTGTGCCGATTGCCAAGAGCCTTTTGACTATTTTAAATGTTTAAAGTAAAGCGTCATTCCGAACGAAGTGAAGGAATCTCATGATGAGATTGCCACGTCCTTCGTCCTCGCAATGACAATTAAAAGTAAGGTATGAGCAATAATTCAATTATTTTAAAAATTGAAAACAAAGTAGCGTTCATAACGCTCAACAGACCAGAAGTATTCAATAGTTTCAATAGAGAAATGGCTTTACGGTTGCAAGCTGTTTTTGAGGATTGTGAAACAAATGATGATGTTCGAGCGATGGTACTTACTGGAAGCGGCAAAGCATTTTGCGCTGGGCAAGATTTAAAAGAAGTAACTTCTCCTGAATTGAATCCAGGTTTTAAAAAAATATTAGAAGAACATTATAATCCAATTATTAAAAAAATTCGCTCCATAAAAAAACCAATTATTGGTGCTATAAATGGTGTTGCCGCTGGTGCTGGAGCAAATATTGCTTTGGCTTGTGATATTGTAGTGGCTCATGAAAAAGTAAGTTTTATTCAAGCATTTAGTTTAATTGGATTGGTGCCAGATAGTGCAGGCACCTTCTTTTTACCACGCTTAATCGGTTTTCAAAAAGCACAAGCCCTAGCGATGCTAGGAGATAAAGTATCAGCAACAGAAGCTGAAAGAATTGGCATGATTTATAAAGTTATTTCTTTAGAAAATTTTGAAGAAGAAGTACAAAAGTTAGCTTTAAAGTTAGCAAACATGCCAACCAAAGCATTGGGTATGATTAAAGAATTATTTAATGCCTCAATAACCAATACGTTAGATGCACAATTAGCTATGGAATCAAAATATCAAATTGAAGCAGCGCAAAGTGAAGATTATGCTGAAGGCGTTGCTGCTTTTATAGAAAAACGTAAACCAGAATTTAAAGGAAGATAAAGAATATAGAAATTAGACCGCTTCGCTTTTAGATTTAAGACTAAATCAATGCGAAGCATTGAAATAAATGTTGAAATGCAGAATATAAAAATCAAATCGTTAAGAATTTCTGAAACCTTGGAAGAAATTTAGATTTTATTTTTGGTTTTCAAGCTCAATAAGAGATTGAAAAATTCCTCACTTTCAACTTGAATTTTTGGTTCGTTTTGTTTCAAGACAAAATGAACATAAAAACAAAGAAAATGAACATAGGAATAATAGGAAGTGGAACAATGGGAAGTGGCATCGCACAAGTAGCTGCTACTGCTGGATGTCAAGTAAAATTATACGATACCAATCAGGCAGCTTTAAATAAAGCAGAAGCAGCTTTAGAAAAAATATTAAATCGCCTTATTGAAAAAGAACGTATTGATGCCAATGAGAAAAATAGAGTTCAATCTAACATCTCGTATGTAGATAGTTTGAAAAGTTTGTCAGATTCAAACTTAACGATTGAAGCCATTATTGAAAATCTTGATATTAAAAAGAAAGTATTTTCAGAATTAGAAAATTATGTATCAGAAGACTGTATCATAGCATCAAATACCTCTAGCTTATCTATAGCATCGATAGCAGCCTCATTGCAAAAACCAGAGCGATGTGTTGGTATTCATTTTTTCAATCCAGCCCCGTTAATGAAACTGGTTGAGGTGATTCCTGCCATTCAAACATCAGAGGCTGTTCTTCAAAAAGCAATTGAAACTATTTCCGATTGGAAAAAAGTAGTCGCTGTGGCGAAAGATACACCTGGTTTTATTGTCAATCGCGTAGCGAGACCGTTTTATGGTGAAGCCTTACGAATTTATGAAGAAGGTATTGCCGATTTCGCAACTATCGATTGGAGTTTAAAAACCTTGGGAGGTTTTAGAATGGGCCCTTTTGAATTGATGGATTTTATTGGTAACGATGTGAATTACACAGTTACAGAAACGGTGTTTACAGCTTTCTATTTCGATTCAAGATACAAACCAGCATTCACGCAAAAACGATTTGCTGAGGCAGGTTATTTGGGACGTAAATCTGGAAAAGGCTATTACAACTATGATGAAAATGGTAGAAAAGTAGAAGACTCAACTGTCACGTCGAGCACTTCGACTTCGCTCAGCACAGGCTCTGTCGAGAAGTCCCTTTCAGAATCTATATTTAATCGTGTATTAATAATGCTCATCAATGAAGCGGCAGATGCATTATTTTTAAATATCGCTTCCGCGGAAGATATAGACAATGCCATGACAAAAGGAGTTAATTATCCAAAAGGATTACTGGCTTGGGCAGACGAAAAAGGCATCGATTGGTGTGTAACCAAACTAGATGAATTATATAATGAATATCATGAAGATAGATATCGATGTAGTCCGTTATTACGTAAAATGAACAGAGAACATAAAACGTTTTTTTAAAGAGGAATTAGGTATTTGGAAATAGGAATGAGTGATAATAGTAAATATCATTTTAAGTTTGAAGACTTAATTGTCTATCAAAAGGCTATGGATTTTGGTGAATTAACAGACAGTCTAGTTAAAAAGTTTCCAAACCATGAGCTTTATGCTTTATTATCTCAATTCCGAAGAGCTGCAGACTCTATAGCATTGAATATTGCTGAAGGCTATCCAGGTTCTGACGCTCAATTTGTAAAACACTTGAATCATGCTATTTATAGTGCTAATGAATGTGTTAGTTGTAGCACAAAAGCAAAAAGACGAAATTATATAAGTTTAGAACAAGATGAAGAAAATAGAAAATCGATTTCTGAATTAACGAAAATGATGTCATCTTTAAGAAAGAAAATTTTAAAAAGAATCAATACTAATACCTAATCTCTAAAATCAAATGCCTTTAAGCGGAGCGCAAATACCACATAAAATGCTAAACCAAGACGCTTACAGTCAATGGTTAGGCATTGAAATACTCGAATGTGAACTAGGGCGATGTAAAGTAGGCATGACTATTCGTAAAGAAATGTTGAATAGCATGAATAAAGCTCATGGAGGTATTAGCTACTCATTAGCAGATACAGCATTTGGTTTTGCTGCAAATACGCATGGTAAATACGCAGTATCTATCGAAACGAGTATCAACCATATTGAAGCTTTGGAAGAAGGTGATTACTTGGTGGCAGAGTCAGTAATAGAAAAAGTAAATAATAAATTAGGTTTTAACATCATTGAGGTAAAACGCGGTGATGAATTAGTAGCCCTTTTTAAAGGTGTGGTTTATAGAACACAAAAAAAATGGGAATAAATTCCTGCGTAGGCAGGAATCTCTTAACAAAAAGAAAATAAACTTTGGTTAAGAAAAAACATAGTAATAACGTGCGTTAGGGATTGCAGTGGTATCCTTTTTTACGTTAGTTCGAGTGAAATTACTTTTTAGCAATTTTGTATCGAGAACAAGTAAAAAAGATATAACGGAAAGCCCGACCTTTAGGTAACGCCCAAAAAAATAGTAATAATTAATAAGATACCTGCTTACGCAGGCATTAGATATGGAAGCATATATAATAGACGGCATAAGAACGCCAATAGGAAGTTACAAAGGTACATTATCTGCTGTTCGTACAGACGATTTAGGAGCTATTGTAATTGAAGAAATTGTAAAACGAAACCCAAATATTCCTAAAGAGGCTTATGATGATGTCATTATGGGTTGTGCCAATCAAGCAGGAGAAGACAATCGTAATGTTGCTCGAATGTCTTTATTATTAGCAGGATTACCATTTACAGTTCCTGGAGAAACGGTTAATAGATTATGCAGTTCAGGATTATCAGCTATCATTCATGCTAATCGAGCTATAAAAGCAGGTGATGGAGACTTGTTTATTTCTGGTGGTGTTGAAAATATGACACGCGGACCCTACGTAATGGCTAAACCATCAACAGCATTTGGAGGTGACTCTAAAATGTACGATTCTACATTTGGATGGCGTTTTATCAATCCAAAAATGCACGAATTATATGGTACCGATGGCATGGGAAATACTGCCGAAAATCTCGTTGAAAAATATAATATCTCTAGAGAAGATCAAGATGCCTTTGCGTATTGGAGTCAAATGAAAGCTGCAAAAGCACAAGAAAATGGACGCCTAGCAAAAGAAATTGTAACAGTAGAAATTCCGCAACGTAAAAAAGAGCCTATCCAGTTCTCAAAAGACGAATTTGTTAAACCTAACACATCTTTAGAAGTATTAGGAAAATTACGAGCAGCATTTAAAAAAGAAGGCGGTAGTGTTACAGCTGGAAATTCATCAGGATTAAATGATGGAGCAGCAGCAACCATTATAGCATCAGAAGATGCCGTAAAAAAATACAACCTAAAACCACTAGCACGAATTGTAAGTTCTGCTGTAGTTGGTGTAGAACCACGAATTATGGGTATTGGTCCAGTTAAAGCTTCTAATAAAGCATTAGAAAAAGCTGGATTAACCATGGACGATATAGATATAATAGAATTAAACGAAGCCTTTGCAGCGCAAGCGTTAGCATGTACAAGAGCTTGGGGACTAGCAGATGATGATTCAAGGTTAAATCCTAACGGAGGCTCAATAGCAATTGGCCATCCTTTAGGAGTTACTGGAGCTAGAATTGCGTATTCAGCAGCTTTAGAATTGCATGAACAACAAAAGCAATACGCTCTAATTACTATGTGTGTAGGAGTTGGACAAGGGTATGCTTGTGTGATAGAAAGAGTTTAATTCCTGCGTAGGCAGGAATCTCATAGTAGGGAATAAATGAAACATTGGTTCGTCTATATAATGACAAATAAACCCAACGGAGTAATTTATATTGGTGTGACTGATAATATTGATGAAAGAGTTAAAGAGCATAAACTGAAATTGTATCCTAAAGCTTTTACAGCGAGATATAATTGTGATAAATTGATTTATTTTGAAGAGTTTGAAAATGGAGAAAAGGCTTTAATAAGGGAGCGACAATTCAAAAAATGGAAAAGAGATTGGAAAATCAAGTTGATTGAAGAAATGAATCCAAGTTGGTGTGATTTAAGTATTAATTGGAATTTAGATACGACAAGATTAAGAAGTAATAATTAATAAGATACCTGCCTGCGCAGGCATTGGATATGAAAAAAATACAACACTACGTCCAAGGTAATTGGACAACTGGAAAAGAAGAAGGTACATCAATTCATGACGCCATTACAGGCGAAGCGTTCACTAGTGTAGCTATTGAAGGATTGGATATTCCAGAGATTCTTAACTACGGAAGAACTAAAGGAGGTGCAATACTTCGTAAAATGACCTTTCAAGAGCGTGGCAACATGCTTAAAAAGTTAGCATTATACCTTACCAAAAGAAAAGATGCTTTTTATGAATTAAGTTATAGAACTGGTGCCACTAAAATTGATAGTTGGATTGATATAGAAGGTGGTTTTGGTAATCTTTTTGCCAATGCATCTTTACGGAAATTATTTCCTAATCAACCATATCATGTAGAAGGTGATCCAATAGATTTATCTCGTGGTGGACGATTTATGGCACATCATATTATGGTGCCTAAAAAAGGTGTTGCGGTGCATATCAATGCGTTCAATTTTCCAGTTTGGGGTATGTTAGAGAAATGCGCAGTGAACTGGATGGCTGGTGTTCCAGCTGTTGTATTGCCAGCACCATCATCAGCTTATTTAGCCGAAGCAGTAGCAAGAGAAATTATTAATTCTGGGATTCTCCCAGAAGGAGCGTTGCAAATCATTAACGGTACTGTAAAAACTATTTTAGATACTGTTGAATCTCAAGATGTGGTAACTTTTACAGGATCAGCAGCTACAGGGCGTTTATTAAAAGCACATCCAAGAATCATTCAAGAAGCAGTGCCTTTTACTATGGAAGCTGATTCATTAAATGCCTCTATTTTAGGAGAAGATGCTGTGCCAGGAACTCCAGAATTTGATTTATTTATCAAGGAAGTCAGAAAGGAAATGACAGTTAAAGCTGGACAGAAATGTACAGCAATCAGACGTATTATTGTACCTGAAAAGCTGGTTGAAGATGTTCAAATTCAATTAGGAAAAGCATTAGATAAAGTTACTATTGGTGATCCAAGGTTAAAAGAAGTACGCATGGGATCATTGATTAGCAAACAACAAGTTGAAGAAGTTAAAAAGTCCGTTCAAGATATTGCTAAAGAAGCACAAATTGTGTATGGTGATTTAGATAAAATTGATACTATTGGTGCTGATGCCAATAAAGGTGCATTTATAAGTCCAATTTTATTGCGTGCAGATCATCCATTTAAAAGTTCAGCTATTCACGAGCGCGAAGCATTTGGGCCTGTGAGTACCATAATGCCTTATAAAAGTTTAGATGAAGCTATACAATTAGCACAAATGGGCAAAGGCTCTTTAGTGTCTTCAATTGCAACATTTAATGATAACATTGCAAAAGAGTATGTGGTAAATGCTGCAAGTCATCATGGACGCATTTTGGTAATTAATCGTGAGATGGCAAAAGAAAGTACGGGGCATGGTTCACCATTACCAAGTTTAGTGCATGGAGGTCCAGGACGAGCAGGAGGTGGCGAAGAAATGGGAGGTATGCGTGGTATCAAACATTATTTGCAGCGAACTGCGATTCAAGGTACACCAACTACATTAACAGAAATTACAGGCATTTATCAGCCTAATGCAAAATATAAGGAAGCTAAACAGCATCCATTTAAATACCATTGGGAAGATATTGAAACGGGTATGTCTATGAAAACCCATAAGCGTACCATTACAGATACTGATATTATCAGTTTTGCTAATGTAACTTGGGATCATTTTTATGCACACACAGATATTACCTCTTTAGATGGGAGTATTTTTGAAAAGCGAACAGCACATGGTTACTTTAT
>NZ_JBWQOJ010000022.1:0-56926 GCF_056591795.1 Maritimimonas sp. 2210JD6-3
CAGAGCTACAGCACAGAAATATAACGCCTTAGGACTAGCTGATTATGCTGCTATGGAAGCTTTTGTAAGATATCATTTTTAGTTTAGGAATTTGATGGCAAACAAAATGTTATATAATGAGCCTTACTATGAACTAATCTCTGACAATAAGTTTTGTAACGAAAATTTATTCTTGAAATATGTAAACTGGTTATTGGGTGAGTATGATTTGCATTTATATGAGGAGCTTCCTGAGGGGGTAATTATCCATACTCCAAATGGGTGGTTTCATGCGCTTAGAAAGAAGGAAAGTTCGAAGAGAATTGAATTTGAATTAAAAGTTGTCAATAGATCAAAAAAAACCTGTCTAGAATATTTTCAAAAGGCTTCTGAGTTGTTTCATAGCGTTCATGAATGCTATAGTTGTAAAAATTAAATAAATGTCTGCGTCTATAACAATAAAACACTTATCGAATATAACAGGATTTTCTATTTCTACTGTTTCAAAAGCATTGAATAACAGTTATGAAATAAGCAATAAGACCAAAGAAAAAATAACTTCTGTTGCCAAAGATTTAAATTATAGACCAAATACCATTGCAAAGGCTTTAAAAAAGAAAAAGACTCGAATAATAGCTCTTATCGTTCCAAAAATAAATACCATTCTTTATTCGGATATCCTATCAAAAATTCAAAAAAAAGCATTTGATAAGGAGTACCGAGTTATTATACTTGAATCTTTTTATTGTGAACATAGACAAGCGCAATGTTTCGAATCTATTGCAGATGGTAGTGTGGATGGGGTTATTGTATTAAACTCTTTAGATATGAGGGGGCCACTTGACAAAATGTTCATGTCAAAACAACACTATCTCTCTCTTCCTTTTGTAGAGATAAGTATTAATGAATTTGAGTACAATGTGAATGATGAATTTATTTCAAAAAAATGTTTTAACAAATTAATAAAAGAAATTAATAAACATCAAAATTAAATTAGTTAGTTTTATGAAGATTATAGCAGATAGTGGCTCTACGAAATGTGATTGGGTGTTAATTGATGAGAACGGCAATCGGATATTAAAAGAAAGGACGCATGGCATCAATCCATTACTTCTTGATTTTAATAAGATAGTTTATAATATAAGTACAGCAAAAGAACTTTGTACATATAAAAATAAGATTACTGAAGTTCTTTTTTGTGGAGCCGGATGTACCGAAGATGAGCCAAAAGAATTATTAAAAAAAGCATTAACACAATATTTTCCTAAATCCAAGATCAAAATAGAAGAAGATCTATATATAGCCGTTTACGGTACTACAAATAAGGCTGGGGTAGTTTGTATTTTAGGTACTGGTTCTAACTGCTGTTATTTTAATGGTACAGAAATCATAAAAAAAATACCCGCATTTGGGTATAGCCTTATGGATGATTGTAGTGGTAATTACTTTGGAAAAAAATTACTCAGGAGCTACTATTACGGGAAAATGCCAGAAAAAATTCAACAAATTTTTTTCGAGTCTTTTAATTTGAGTGAGAAGATGGTTATGAATGGCTTGTACACTAAAAATAACCCAAGCGCGTATCTGGCATCTTTCGCTTCTTTTTTGATTGAAAATCAAGATGATAATTACTTAAAAACAATAATAAATCAGGGAATTAATGACCTGTTCAACAACCTAATAGATGCATACCATCAAGAGTTAAAAAGAGTTCCTTTACATTTTGTGGGTACAATAGGGTATATGCTTCAATCTCACTTAAAGGAAGAAGCCATAAAAAGAGGATATAAAGTTGAATCTTTTGTTAGAAGGCCAATAGAAAGAATGGCTTTTGTGTTACAAAATGAACCCAATTCACTCATTAATTAGTAATATACTCTGTTTGATTATGAAAAGATTAAATCATATTTCTAATAAAATTACTTCGGTAGCTCCAGGTAGAATTTGTTTGTTTGGTGATCATCAAGATTATCTTGGTTTACCAGTTATAGCATGCGCTATTGATCGTTATATTAAATTAGAAGCCATAGAAAATGATTTAGGTATTTTTCAGAGTGTTTACACCAGATACTTGTCAGACAAGAGAAATAGATACAACAGTTTTTAAACATAACCTTGATGCAAAATAATTATTTATTTGCAGCTGTTAGTGTTTTAAAAAGATTTGGATGTATTTTCAAAAAAGGATATGATGTAACACACCAGTGCCGAAATCCTGCCATACATTTTTTTGATCATTGACTGAAAAACTTGGGGTTCGTTCTGTTTGTAAAGGGTTTTCATACCACTGTTCAGAACCACCTGAATGTTTATTAAGAGCAGTATATCCCATTTTTTTAAAGTAGTATCTAAAGGTATTTGATTAGCTTGCTCACAGTTCATCGAAAATCTTTCTAAATTCGCCCGCAGTATTAATTACAACTTGTAATGAATGTTTGATAAAAATAAAAATATAAAAGTTGGGAGAGATATAAATATAAATATTAGTAATGATTTAGAACAATTGAATAGGGTAGGCTTATTAGAAAAGAAAAAAGAAAGTTCAATTATTATCGATAAAGAGAATAAAGCAAAATGGAAAACAGCTTTAAACTATTTACTTTTTTCATTAGTTCTTTTCATGATATTATATTTTTCTCTCCCTATTTTGTTTCAATTTTTAGCTGAAAAGAGTGAAAACGGAATATTTAAAAATGTCTTTCTAAGTTCAATTCCTCAAAATGTTCAGTTTATTATAACTACCATATTAGCGATAATTCCAATTTTTACACCATTGACAAGATTACTTGACGATAATGACACTCAAAAAAAGCATAGAGAAATTATCAAAAAGATTAATGTTTTACTGAAAGAAAAAGAGTATTTAAACCAAGATTAAGCTAGTTTTATGGAGGAAATATTTCACATAGTGAAACAAAAAAGGGTCTCAATTTCTTGAAACCCTTGTCATTGCTAGTAGCGGGAACTGGACTCGAACCAGTGACCTTCGGGTTATGAGCCCGACGAGCTACCTACTGCTCTATCCCGCGATTTATATTTTAAAATCAAGTTATTCATACTTGATTGTTTTGTTGTTTTGTCTCAAAACTAAAGTAGGTACTTTATCCTGAGCGTAGTCGAAGGATACTGCTCTATCCCGCGATGTGGACGGCAAAGATACATATATTTCATAGTTATTTGCAAGTATTTTTATAAAAAAGAAAGCCAAACACAGTGAGTGTTTGACTTTCAATCATTTGAATTAGTAAATTTTAATGGTTAGCCATTCATTGAGATCAAAAACTCTTGATTATTTTGAGTGAATTTAATCTTTTCGCTAATGAATTCCATAGCTTCAACAGGATTCATATCTGCAAGGTATTTACGCATTACCCACATACGCTGAACAGTCGTTTCGTCTAATAGTAAGTCATCTCTACGCGTACTAGATTTCACAAGGTCAACTGCTGGGTAAATTCTTCTGTTAGATATATTTCTATCTAACTGTAATTCCATATTACCAGTACCTTTAAATTCCTCGAAGATTACTTCGTCCATTTTAGAACCAGTATCAGTTAAGGCAGTAGCAATTATAGATAAAGAACCACCATTTTCTATTTTACGAGCAGCGCCAAAGAAACGTTTTGGCTTGTGTAGTGCATTTGCATCAATACCACCAGAAAGAATCTTTCCAGAAGCAGGGGCAACCGTGTTATATGCTCTAGCTAAACGTGTTATTGAATCTAATAAGATAACAACATCATGTCCACACTCTACCAAGCGTTTGGCTTTTTCAAGAACAATATTAGCTACTCTTACATGTTTATCAGCAGGTTCATCAAAAGTGGAAGCAACAACTTCTCCTTTTACGTTACGCTGCATGTCGGTAACTTCTTCTGGTCGTTCATCTATTAATAGTACTATTTGATACACTTCAGGATGATTTGCTGCAATTGCATTTGCAATATCCTTAAGTAACATTGTTTTACCAGTTTTAGGTTGTGAAACGATCATACCACGTTGTCCTTTTCCTATAGGTGAGAATAAGTCAATTATTCTGGTCGAAGTAGAACTCCCTTTTTCAGCGAGATTAAATTTTTCTTTTGGAAATAGAGGCGTTAAGTGTTCAAAAGCAACACGATCTCTTACAATACTAGGGTCTAATCCATTGATTAACGAAACACGAATTAATGGAAAGTACTTTTCTCCTTCTTTAGGAGGTCTTACATTTCCTCTTACGGTGTCTCCAGTTTTTAAGCCAAATAATTTTATTTGAGATTGTGATACATAAATATCATCCGGAGAACTTAAATAATTATAATCAGAAGAACGTAAAAATCCATATCCATCAGGCATGATCTCTAAAACACCTTCACTTTCTATAATACCATCAAATTCAAAATCGGGATCACGGTATTTTCCATGACGCTTATTCCCTTTTTGATGTTGATTTTTTGCGTTGTTGTTATTTCTAGCCTTATTTTCTCTACGTTGTTCAGGTTTAGGCCTGTTTTGTTTTTCTGCTTCAGTATCCTTTGCTTTATCCTCTTCAATACTAGGTTCTTTTTTCGCAGCTACGGGAGTACTTTTAGTTTCTTGTGATTGGGGATTTAAAGGACTTTCTTTTGAAATGGTTTCGGATTTAGTGCCTTCAGTAGGTTTCTCATTTCTTGGTCTAGAAACTCTTTTACGTTGCGGTTTTGGCTTTCTTTCTGTTGTATTCTGTACAGGAGGGTTAGCAGCTTGTACTTCTAGAATTTGATAAACTAGATCTAGTTTTTTTAATTGACGAAACTTTGATACACCAATTTTTTCTGCTATTTCTTGTAATTCAACAAGCTTTTTTTCTTTTAATGATTCAATTTCAAACATTAGAGTCTGTATATGTAAATAAGGTTTAGATATAAAAGGAATATTCCTTTGCGAGTTTTATAATAAATTATAACAATGATTTGATAAGTATGACGCTTTTGTAGAGAAGTAATACCTACATTAACGCTGCAATTATACAAATTTATTTTTACTTACAAACTTTATTTCTTAAAAAGATTCATGTATTTTTGCGCTTATTATTTTAAAAAATGATACAAAGAATACAGAGCGTATATTTATTATTGGTAGCTATTTTATCTGCGGGATTAATTTTTGTTTTCAATTTATGGAAACAGAACGATGCCGTTGTGTATGCTTTTAACTTGTTAAATAATAAAGACGTATTCTTAAAAATGGTTCCAGTTTTTTTTATTGTTGTAGCATTAGTATCGCTGTTTTCTCTATTCATGTTTCGCAATAGAAAGCTTCAATTTATACTGAATCGATTTAATATTTTGATTAATCTTTTTTTACTAGGAATATTGTTATACTATGTACTAAGTTTATCTGGAGAGATGAATAATATCTCAGAGAAGGGTATTGGGCTTTTCTTACCTATTCTAAATGTGTTGCTATTGGTGTTTGCTAATAGAGCAATACAAAAGGATGAAAATCTCGTAAAATCTGTAGATAGATTACGATAATTCTAACATCTTAGTTATATTGTGTGTAAAGGCTGTTATTATTTAATAGCCTTTTTTATTTCTGTATATAAAAAAGCCCAGAGAATTTAAATTCTCTGGGCTCATTTTTTTGCAAAACTCAACTTGCGTCGAGTATATTTTTGCAATACAAACTTGGAGTAATTAGAGATTGTCGCTAAACATTAAAATATACTCCTTGCAGTAATAAGGGGAGACAGGAAGGGGATAAATAAAAACATACATTTAAATATATCTCTATTTAATAAAATTTAGGAGATTCCTACCTCGTTGACTAAAGTAATAAAATATTGGTTGTGATGATTAATAATATCAAAAAAATTAAAAAATCATAAAAAACTGAAATACAGTATTTTAAATACTTATGATGTAAAAATTATTAACATTTATTTGTAGTTATCAACAAAATTTAGTTTTATTTGCGCGTTTTGAATACTAAAACTCATGGTTTCTGGGTAGAAACTCATGGTTTCTGGGTATTTTTAAAAATCATTGTTTTCACTATTGTTTTGAAGTTTAATCGCCAATACATTTGAAATGTCTGACACATGCTAAACATAACTCTAAACTAACTCAGGATTAGTCAGACTTTTTATAATAACTCTTAAACTCCCTTTATCATGAAAAAAGTACTACTTGTTTGTGCTATGGCTTTTGTATTTGCATCTTTTACAAATATAGAAAACCCAAAAGAAATCTTAAAAGACATTGACGGAACCTTACTAGAATCGTACGCGGTGATAGATAATGAAGCAAAGACAATAACATTTACTGTCGATGCGAATACTACAGTGAGTTCAGCATTGGTTGATGGTGAATTTAAAATATACTTAATTGAAAATGGTGATTCAAAACAAAGTAAAGAATATATCCTATCTATTAAGGGTAATGGCTCTTTAAGTTTTGATAGTTATTTTGAAGGTAGTTTTGACGTGGCCTCAATTGTAGAAGCTAATTCTAAATTATTAGTGTCAAAGAAACCTAAAAAAAAGGTTTTCTAAATTTCAATTAATATTTTAAAAATAAATCCGATGCAAATTTGCATCGGATTTTTTGTTTTTTACACAATATAAGCACTGCTTTTGTGTTTATATGATTAACTAAACGATGTTAAAAAATGGACAGTCTTTTAGACGATAAAATTGCAGTACATATAGCTGATGATCATCAAATACTAATTGATGGCGTGATGGCAGTATTAGAATTAGAACAAGATATCGAGGTAGTTGGGTATTCTTTAAATGGAAATCAAGTGTTGGATTGGTTTCATGAGCATAGTGCCGATGTATTGGTGTTGGATATTAATATGCCTGAATTAGATGGTATTGAAGTATTAAAGAAGTTTGCTACGTTTGATGATGTACCGCATGTTATTATTTTATCAAGTTATGATGATATCAAATTGGTAAAAGAGGTGTTGGGGATGGGCGCTAAGGGTTTTGTTCCTAAAAAGTCAGCAGGTGAACATATCGTAAAGGCTATTCGAAAAGTCTTCAATGGGGAACAGTACTTTAGTGATGATATCAAGGAAAAAATGATGAAAACCTTAATTGGTAAGCCCATGGGTGATCAAAAAAATCCAGAAGGCGTGTTGATCAATTCCTTAACTAGAAGAGAATTTCAAATATTAAAACTCATTGCGCAGCAATATACTACACGAGAAATTAGTGAAGCCCTACATATTAGTGAAAGTACGGTGGAAACTCATCGCAAAAACTTGATCCGTAAAGTTAATGTAAAAAATAGCGTTGGTTTGGCTATTTTTGCTATGAAAAATCAAATAGTATAATTTAGTTGGTTAATGGATGATCGAATAAATATTTAATTCAATGTTCACTAGAACTTTAAGTTATAACTCTAAATGGACGTTATTTTATTTTTTGATAATGCTTGTTTTTTCTCTAGATGTAGTTGTATGTCAGCAAGTAAATTTAGAGAAAGTAATAGCTTATAATAAAATAGAAAGTGCAATTAATGCAAAAGATTATGAACAGGCTATTGACATTGTTCAAAGATTAAAAGAGACTCACCTATTTCAAGAACTAGAAAATAGTTTAGAATTAAATTTAAAGCTTGCCGAAATTTATATTGATAACAGCCAACAAGAAATGGGAGTTTCAATACTTCTAGAAAATCTGAATAGAATTAAAGGTGAGGGTTTGAATAAGTATTTCATTAAGTACACTACTTATTTAGGAGAGTTATTTGAAGAAGAAAGAAATTTTGATAAGGCTTTACAATATTTTAACTTAAGTTCTCAAAGATCAATTTTGGTTAATGACTCAATCAGTCTTTTAAATAGTTATTTAAATATTGGTAGAGTCTATTATAATTTAGAAAATTTAGATACTGCGAATTATTACTTTACAAAAATTACTGAACTTTCTTCTGAAACAAGTGATAAAGATTTAATAGCCAAAGCATATAATAATTTGGGTGTTATTGCAAGCGATAAGGGAGATTTTGATACCTCAGAGAAATTCGGTCAAAAATTTTTAGAGATTAGAAAAAGCCAAAATGATCCGGTTTTAACTGCTAGTGCTTTTTTAAATTTAGGTGGTATTTATTATGGTAAAAAAGAATTTAAGAAATCAAAGGAGTTGTATATAAATGCTTTAGATTTGATTAAAAACGATTCAAGTATAAATGGTCTAGAGACAAAGAATCTGTTGTTATATAATTTAGCCTATGTAAATGAAGAGTTAGATCAATTTGAGCAAGCTTATTACTATCTAGAAAAAGCTACGGATTTATATGATAGTCTTACTCAAAAAGCAATCTCTAAAAATATTTCAGAAATCGGAGCTAGGTTTAATTACGAAAAACAAGAGAGTATAGCAAAAGAAGAGAAACAAAAAAGAGAAAACGCACAATTACGTTTTTACGGTGCAGCCTTCGCCTTCCTTTCTTTATTAGTCTTATCTTATATTTTCTATCGCAACTATCGTTTAAAACAACAAAACAAGTTAGAACACTTAGAAAACGAATCGCAAACCAAAATTATCAATGCAACGGTAGATGCTAAAGAAAAAGAACGTAAAGCGATTGCTGAAACCTTACATGATAGTGTAAGTGCATTACTTTCCTCTGCAAATCTGCATTTACAAGCAACGAAAGCACAATTAAAAAAAGAAGCGCCTCAAGAAATTACCAAGGCACAAGCTATTGTAAATGAGGCATCGGTAAAAATTAGAGACCTCTCTCATGAACTTATTTCTTCGGTGCTATTAAAGTTCGGGTTGGCTTTTGCCGTGCACGATATGTGCCAGAAATATTCAAACTCAGAAATTACCTTACATAGTGATGATGATGGTATAAAACGTTATGACCCAGATTTTGAAATAAAAATTCACAATATTGTTGAAGAACTCGTCAATAATATTTTAAAACATAGTAAGGCATCAAATGCTACTATTATGTTGGCGCATCGAAATAATGATATGCTGAGTGTACGTGTTAGTGACGATGGTATTGGGTTTAATCCTAAGACAGTACGAGGTAAAGATGGTCTTGGGTTGAGTCATATAGAAGCACGAATAAAAGTGATGAAAGGTGTTTTTAATATCATTTCTTCAAAAGAAAATGGTACCAATATTTTTATTTCAGTACCTATTAAGTTTAAAGAGCAGATAGTCTAAGCTCTTTGTCCTAATTCAATTACTTCAAGGTCTTTAACCTCTTTTTTATCGATTGTAAAACGTAACATAGTTCGTACATTATGAAAACCATGTTTACCTGCAGCCCCAGGATTCATATGTAGTAGGTTTAGTTTGTGATCTCTCATAACCTTTAAAATATGTGAATGGCCACATATATAAAGATTGGGTTTATGTGCTAACAATAGTGTTTTTACTCTTTGATAATATTTTTCGGGATAGCCTCCAATATGCGTTATAACTACAGAAACATCTTCTACCTTAAAAATACTGTCTAACGGAAATTCATTTCGAATTGTCTTGTTATCTATGTTTCCATAAACAGCGCGTAAGGGTTTTATGCTTTTAATAGCATCTGTTACTTTTAAATCACCAATATCACCTGCATGCCATACTTCATCTGCTTGATTTACGAATTTTAGTATTTGGGCATCTATATAGCTATGCGTGTCAGATAAAAGTAAAATACGTGTCAATTTTATGAATGAATTAAGAATTAGAACTTTGTGTTTTTATATCTTTGCTAGTTACAAAAATAGAACTTCTTGAGATACTTTATTGAGCTTTCTTATAATGGGAAAAATTATCATGGTTGGCAATTACAGCCTAATGCAAGTTCAATTCAAGAAGAGGTTAACAAAGCAATTTCTACGTTAGTGCGCAAAGAGATCAATGTAATAGGAGCGGGTAGAACAGATGCTGGGGTACATGCAGAACAATTGTTTGCCCATTTTGATTTTGATGAAGATATAGATCGCATCGAGCTTACAAAAAGAATGAATGCCTTTTTGCCAGATGCTATTGTGATTAAAGATATTATCTCAGTAAAAAAAGATGCACATGCAAGGTTTGATGCTGTAAGTAGAAGTTATGAGTACAGAATCTGGTTAGGTAGAAATCCGTTTTTGGTTGATACAAGGTGGCAGTTGTATGAACATAACTTAGATATTGAGGCGATGAATGATGCTGCATCGATTTTAAAAGAATATACAGATTTTAAGTGCTTTTCAAAATCTAAAACAGATGTAAAAACATATAATTGTAAAATTACTGAGGCGTTTTGGAAACAGAAAAAAAATGAACTAATATTTTACATAACCGCTGATCGATTTTTAAGAAATATGGTTCGCGCCATAGTGGGTACTTTAATTGATGTAGGTTTGGGAAAAATAACGATAACTGATTTTACAAATATTATTGAAAGTAGAGATAGAACAAAAGCTGGTTTTTCTGTTCCAGCACAAGGATTATTTTTAACTAAAGTTTCATACCTTAAAGAGATATTTTTATAGCGAATGGCAAGTAAAGTAACTGGAAAAGTTTTTGATGTAAAATTATTTAAAAGGATACTTTCGTATGTTAGAAAGTATCGTCTTTATTTTATAATAGCCGCTTTTTCTGTAATTACTGGAGCATTTCTCGCTGCTGCAAATCCAATTTTATTAAAAGAGATTGTCAATAATTTTTTATCGAACAGAGATGCGAATGGATTATTGAATTATACGTTGTTAATGCTTTTAGTGTTGATTTCGCAAGTTCTTTTTCAGTTTATGTTTATCTATTTTGCGAATTGGTTAGGGCAGCATATTATTAAAGATATACGCACAGAGCTATTTGATTATATGCTTCGTTTTAAAATGCAATTTTTCAATACTTCACCTGTTGGGAAATTAGTAACAAGGGTTGTATCTGATATAGAAACCATAGCCAGTATTTTTGCGCAAGGTCTTTTTATGATTATTAGTGATCTGCTTACAATGCTCGTAATTTCATGTGTTATGCTTTGGATGAATTGGAAACTAGCGATCATAGCTTTCGTTGCTTTGCCTATACTAGTGTATGCTACAAAAATTTTTCAAAAAGCAATGAAATCTGCTTTTATCGATGTGCGTAATCAGGTTTCTAATTTGAATACTTTCGTTCAAGAGCGAGTTACGGGCATGAAAATAGTTCAGCTTTTTACACGAGAAAAAGTAGAGTATGAAGCGTTTAAGGCAATTAATAACAATCATAAAAAAGCATGGATACGAACGGTATGGTACAATTCTATATTTTTTCCTATTGCCGAAATAATTCCTTCTATAGTTGTAGGTTTAATTGTTTGGTTTGGTGGGTTGAGAGCTGCAATTGATTCTTCAGTAACAGCTGGCGAGATTATTGCTTTTATTATGATGTGTCAAGGGTTGTTCAGACCGCTACGTCAAATAGCTGATAAGTTCAATACATTACAAATGGGAATGGTAGCCGCAGATAGAGTTTTTAAACTACTAGATACTAAAGATCAAGAGATTGACAATGGTAAACAGTTGGCAAATAGTATAAAAGGTAGTATTGAGTTTAAAGATGTACACTTTAGCTATATAAAAGAGGAACCTGTATTAAAAGGAATATCGTTTAAGGTGGAAGAAGGAGAGACGATTGCTGTGGTTGGTGCTACTGGGGCAGGAAAATCTACAATTATAAATTTATTAAACCGCTTTTATAATATTGATTCTGGTACAATATGTATTGATACTATTCCTATAAACGAATTTGAACTTCATTCTTTACGTGATGAGATTGCGGTGGTATTGCAAGATGTTTTCTTATTCTCAGATACAATCTATAACAATATAACGCTAAATGATAACTCCATCACATTAGAAGACGTTAAAGAAGCTGCCAAAATCATTGGGGTACATGATTTTATTATGAGCTTACCAAATAACTATCACTATAATGTAAAAGAAAGAGGGGTAATGCTTTCGGCAGGTCAACGGCAATTAATTGCTTTTTTAAGGGCATATGTTAGTAACCCGAGAATATTGGTATTAGATGAAGCTACTTCTTCTATAGATTCTCAATCTGAAAAACTGATTCAAAAAGCAACGAATAAAATTACGAAAGGACGCACTTCGATAGTTATTGCACATCGATTAGCCACCATTAAAAAAGCAGATCGAATTATAGTAATGGAAAAAGGAGAAATTGTTGAGCAAGGAACTCATAAAGAACTATTAAAACAAAAAGGGTATTATAGTAAATTATATGAAATTCAATTTGCTACTGCTTTAGCGAGCTAATTACTACTACTCAAGATCCTCACGTAAAATATCAATCAATTTCTGCGTATCTTCAAATAAGATAAATTCACCATTTTTCACATAAGATATCTGTCCGGTTTCTTCAGACACTATTAAAGCAACAGCATCTGAGCGCATGGTAATACTAATAGCTGCCCTATGTCTGAGACCAAAACGAGCAGGTATTTGTAAATTGTTATCGATGGGTAATACCACTCTGGTAGCCGTTATAATATTATCTTCTACAACAATGGCACCATCATGCAATGGGCTGTTCTTATAAAAAATACTCTTTAATAAAGGTTTATTAAGTTCGGCATTCATTTTGTCACCCGACTGCTTTACAAAATCTAAATTGCTGTTTCGTTCAATCACAATCAAAGCACCAGTTTTGGTTTGAGCCATTTCCTCACAAGCTTTCACAAGCGTATTAACATCGGTTGTTATAAATTCATCAGATTTTAAAAAGCTTAGTTTTTTAAGAAGCCCTTTTCTCGAAGCAAGATTGGTCGAGCCAATAACAAGAAGAAACTTTCGAATTTCTTGTTGAAATACTATGATCATTGCAATAAAACCTACTCCTAAAAACTTACCCAAAATATCGCTGAGCAGTTCCATTTTAAGTACTTCAGTAAGTTTCCAGATGAGATAAATAATGGCGATCCCTAAAAAAATATTGATAGCTACGGTATCTCTAATTAACTTGTAAACATAGTAGAGTAGTAGTGCTACTAAAACAATATCTAAAATGTCTAAAAATCGAAAATTTACGAAGTCAAGTGCGTCCAAGCGATCATAAGGTTTTTGTAAATGTAACAATTATTTATACTACTTTACAAAAATGATATTTTTACTATTGACAGATTTATTAAGATTGTATTTGAGATTGTTTTTCAGAAATTAATATAGGATATTTACTCCTAATATTTTCAAATTTTTCCTTTAGTATCAAATTACTTTTATCTTTTCTATAATTGGTTTCGATCTCTTTAAAGCTTTTTCCATAAAGCGATAAAGAAAGTTTATTTCGCAATTGATAATACGCAGCATTTAGTTCATTTTGAACAGCAATATAGGTCCCATAAGAAGATTTTCTACTCGCTACCAATTCTATAATAGCTTTTGCAGGATGGTCAGATAGATGCTTCTTTTTTGTGCCACTGCACCAATCACAAATGTTTCCGTTTTGATCTTTACCGCCAGCATTGTCAATAAATTCAATTACGTTTAACTGAATATCACCCAGCGCTGTTTTTTCTGTACCTTCAATAAGAATTTCATTATTCTGATTGATAAAAATTTCAAAAACATTTCGTTCGTTTAAGGTGATATTAACGTTCGATTCTTTGTCTGGTAATTGCTTTAGAATACCGATGTCATTATCCATTGTAGTACTTACTAGAAAAAAGATCAATAATAAAAATGCAATATCTGCCATAGATCCTGCATTGATTTGAGGAGATTCATAATTGCTCATAATAATAGGTGTTAAGATGTTCTCTTTAAAACCACAAAAATAATGCCGAGCAACTATCGTAAACTATTGTTTTAAGGCTTCAACAATTTTTATAGCCTCTATAGCTTCTTTTACATCATGAACACGCAAAATGGAGCTTCCTTTTAATAGTGCAATTGTATTAGCAGAAGTCGTTGCGTTTAACGCTTCTTGTGCAGAAGTATCTAATAATTTATAAAGCATTGATTTTCTTGATAAACCCGTTAATATGGGTAATTCAAGCATTTTGAAAAGAGCTAGCTTATTAAGTAATTCAAAATTATGTGCTAAAGTTTTTCCGAAACCAAACCCTACATCAATAATAATGTCATTTACTTTTAGATCTCGTAACTGTTTTACCTTTTCTGAAAAAAATAATAGTATATCTTGGGTAATATCTTTGTAATGAGGATTTTGCTGCATGTTTTGAGGAGTGCCTTGCATGTGCATTAAGATATAAGGAACATTGAGCGCTGCAACCGTATTAAACATATTGCTATCATATGAACCCGCAGAAATGTCATTAATAATAGCAGCACCATATTCTATAGATTGCTTTGCAATAGTGCTCCTAAAGGTATCTATAGATACTAATGCCTCGGGAAAGTTCTTTAATAATAACTCAATGATAGGTAAAATACGTTTACGTTCTTCATCTTCTTCAACATGTTTAGCGCCTGGTCTTGATGAATAACCACCTATATCTATAAATGTGGCGCCTTCTAACAGCATTTGTTCAACTTGAATTAGTATGGCTTTATCTGTTTTATACTTACCTCCGTCATAAAAAGAATCTGGAGTAATATTTAAGATACCCATTACTCTTGGAATGGATAAGTCTATTAATTTTCCCTTACAATTTATATACAGAGACATTGTTATTTAACGAATTTTGACTTTTATTTTAAGTTTCTGAAATGCTGTTTTTTGAGCATTTTTTTGATTTTTTTTAACAAAAAAGACAAAAATATATATTATATTTGTGTATTCTCTCAAATCTTCGAGAGGTATTATAAATGTTTAGCGACATATAATTGTTAAGGCTGCTGTAAAGCAGCCTTTTTTATTTACAAATAGTACTAGTGTTAGTCAAGTAAAAATACATATTTGAAAAACAATATATGCGTAGTTTTTTATAAATTCGTTCGATAATTTAACAAAAGCTTCATGCAAGAGACAATTGAGCAGTATGACGAAATAGTAGCTACGTGTAGAACGCTGTTTA
The DNA here is from genome assembly GCF_056591795.1 of Maritimimonas sp. 2210JD6-3. Classification (NCBI taxonomy): domain Bacteria; kingdom Pseudomonadati; phylum Bacteroidota; class Flavobacteriia; order Flavobacteriales; family Flavobacteriaceae; genus Maritimimonas; species Maritimimonas sp. 2210JD6-3. The sequence continues at coordinate 14,931 of NZ_JBWQOJ010000022.1, forward strand.
TCAATAAAATGAAAGATTATGGAAGTGCTTGGAGAATACTGAGGCTTCCATCATTAACCGATCAAATTTTTATCAAAGCACAGCGTATAAGGCAATTGCAAGAAAATAAAACACGTAAAGTCGATGAAGATGAAAAGCCTGAGTTTATGGGTATTATTAATTATGCTGTGATGGCACTCATACAGTTAGAAAAGGGAGTGGTTGAACAACCTGATTTAAATGTAGCTGAAGCAACTCAATTATATGATAAGCACATTAGCGTTACCAAGAGTTTAATGCAAGATAAAAATCATGATTACGGCGAAGCTTGGCGTGATATGCGCATTAGTTCATTAACTGATTTGATTCTTCAAAAACTTTTACGAGTAAAACAAATAGAAGATAATAAAGGAAAGACATTGGTTTCTGAAGGGATTGATGCGAATTATCAAGATATGATTAATTATGCCGTTTTTGCATTAATTTTAATGAATATATAGATGAAAATTTTAGTTCAAATTGTTCGTGTTTTTGTTGCAATAACTTTTATTTTTTCTGGTTTTGTAAAACTTGTTGACCCAATTGGTTCTCAATATAAATTTGAAGAATATTTTAGTGCTGGGGTATTAAATTTAGAGTTTTTGATTCCGTATGCGTTACCTTTCTCTATACTGCTTATACTTGCAGAGATTATGTTAGGTGTGATGCTGTTAATTGGTTTTAAATCTAAAATTACAGTATGGAGTTTATTTGTATTAACATTGGTATTTCTATTTCTTACGTGGTATTCTGCCTATTATAATAAGGTAACAGACTGTGGTTGTTTTGGTGACGCGATAACATTAACACCTTGGGAGACCTTCTATAAGAACATACTTTTAATTGTTTTAATAGCTTTTTTAGTATTTAAAAATAAACTAATCACACCTTTTGTCAGTGAAAAGATCACCAAATTAGTAACAATTTTAAGTTTTGCTTCCTTTTTATATATTGTCTATCATGTATTGATACATCTGCCAATTATCGATTTTAGAGCATATGCTGTTGGTAAAAATATTCCAGAGGGTATGACTGTACCCGATGGGGCAAAGAAAGATAAATATGAAGACACTTGGATCTACAATGTAAATGGAGAAGAGAAAGAGTTTACTACCGAAGAAAAACCTTGGGAACTAGAAGGAGCTACTTTTGTAGATAGAAAAACAAAACTTTTAGAAAAAGGATACGAGCCACCTATTCATGATTTTACCATGGAAAAAGAGGGTGAAGATTTGACGCAGCGCCTCATGAAATTAGATAAATTAATGTTGATGGTTATGTATAATATTTCAAAGACAGATACAGAGAATTTAACAGCAATCAAAGAACTCTCAAATATTGCTATGCAAGAAGGGTATGAAGTTTTTGCTTTTTCGGCTTCTCCAAAAGAAGAGTTTGACGTTTTAAAAGAAGAATATGGTTTTAATTTTGAACAACTTTTTTGTGACGAGACAACTATAAAAACAATGATTCGAGCAAATCCAGGTATTGTAACTATTAGTAAAGGTACTATTACAGGCAAATGGAATGCTAATGATATTGAAAAAGTAAAGTTCTAACTATGAAGCAATTATTGCTTGTTTTTGTTGGCGGTGGCTTTGGTAGTATTGCCAGATTTTTAGTATCTAAATACTTTAATAGTGAAACTTCAGGCATTCCTTATGGAACATTTTTTGCCAATGTTTTAGGAAGTTTCTTAATAGGATTGATTTTAGGATTTGCTGCTAAGAACGATACACTTTCTCAAAATCAATTGCTGTTATTAGCGACGGGTTTCTGCGGTGGTTTTACTACATTTTCTACCTTCGCTTATGAAAATCATGTGTTTTTAAAATCAGGAGATTTTCTGAATTTCTTTTTGTATGCAGTGGGTAGTTTTATAGTAGGATTTGCTGCTGTATTCTTAGGGATGTTTTTAGTAAAGTAAAAGCCTAAGTACAAAATTACTTAGGCTTTTGTTTTATTCTGTATAGTTTCTTTTTATAATCCGAAAACCAATGTAGCAGTAAATCGATCATTGTTAATATCTAGATTTGCAGGATCTGCAGTTGCAATATCTTGAAATTTAAATTGATCTGAAGTTTCTGAGTTTTGGTATGATAAATCTAAACGCGTATTACTTCCAAATTTAAAACCAACACCAAAAGAATATCCAGTTACATCACCATAACTTCTTTTAATAGTGTTGTTTGGAGATTGTTTAAATGGACTTTCAGCAAAGCTATAACCACCTCTTAAACTCACATTATCAAATCTAAACTCGCCTCCTAATCTAAATTCTGAAGCACCTTTTAAACTTGCTCTTACATCTTGATTTTCTCCATTAAAGTCCACACTAGGTCTTATTTTAATATTTGCATAATCTTTATAAGTATAATCAAAACTAATGAGACCTTGTTTACCAAAAATATAGGCCAAACTACCTGTTAATTTTGCTGGTGTCGTGATATTATAATCTAATTCAGATAAGTCTAAAGGGTTAAAAGTTTCTTCTTCACGATTAAAAAATGTTACTTGGTCATTTTCACCTAATATTTCTGTAAGGCTATACCACGTAGGTGACTGTACAGAGATACCCAATCGAACTTCTTGTGATGGTTTTGCTATAATACCAGCACTAAAGGATACACCGCTACCAGATGTGAGTAATCTTTGTGTAGCTAATACATCAAAAGTATTACCATCTATATCACTATTTAATTCTTCAGCTTGAGCGAATTGCACAAAATCAATAGTATGTGTATTAATGGCAGCACCTATATATAATTTATTTTCTAACTCTGATGCAAATGATAAGGTGAACTTTCCATTTTCACCATTGCTTTGATTGGTAAATAACTGTTCTTCGGCATTTTCAAAAACTACATCGGAGTCATAAAAATCTGTTAATGGAGTAAAAGGACTAGTTCCTTGAATAATCCAATTATTTTCAAAATCATTAGCTAAACTGTAATTAAAGCCTATGGCAAATTTAGTCCAGTTTGAGCGTCTATTAGCATCAAATACTAAAACTCCTCCACCTTGAGTGAGATTAGAATACGTATCTTCATTTAATAAGGTATTTCCATAGAAAGAAGTTTTAATATCTGTACCTCTCACACCAAAAGAAATTCCGAATTCCGAATTTTTGAAAACCGCTGTTCCCGCAGGATTGATGCCTATTGCTGATAAATCACCACCTAGTGCACCGAAGGCTCCTCCCATAGCATTAAATCGTGCTGTGCCATTATCTATAGTATTTGAGAATAAAATAGCAGCATCACTATAACTTAGGGCTTGATTCTCTATATTTTGAGCAGTAATTGCCCAAGAGGATAGTAATCCTCCTATAAGGAAAATAAATTTTTTCATTCGTATTTAAATTTTCTCGGTTATTGTCTTCTTGAACTTGAAGATCTGGTTGCTGATCGAGATGAACTACTTCTTGAAGAAGAACTTCTAGTTGCAGAAGATCTGCTACTTGAGCTTCTACTCGGTGAAGATCTATAGCTTCTACTAGGAGTTTTCGATGATCGATTGCTTCTATAAGAGTTACTTCTCGATCTCGAGTTGTAGGTTCTTGTTCTACTACTTGAACTTCTTGGTGATATGCTTCTCTGTGAAGTTCTTGGTCTATAGATAGAAGACGATGTTCTTGTTCCAGAATTTCTTCTAATACTATTAGATCTAGTTGGGCTTGTTGAGCGCCTTACTTGTGAGCTACTTCTCCTTGCAGATGTTGATGATCGTCTTACACCAGGAGAAGAATTTCGTACTCTAAAATCTTGTCTCGAAACAGGATTTCTTGTTATTGAAGATCTTCTAGTAGATGATGTGCTTCTACGAACACCACTAGTACTGCCACGTCTATATGTATTTGAATTTCTATTTCTATTTGCAATAGTTCTTGAACTCGTTCTAGCACTATTTCTTCTATTAACAGAAGTTCCTAAACGGTTAGTAGCATTATATGCATAACGTCTTCCGTAATTATACCTATTACCGTAAAATCTATTTCCATAAAATCCACCATAATATCTACCTCCATAAAATGGGCGGTTCCACCATCTGTTATATCTGTATGGGTTACCCCAGAAGCCTCCATAGCCTATACCGAAGCTACCACCCCACCATGGGTCATAAAATCCGCCGTAACCCCAGTTGTTCCAGCCCCAGCCCCATCTGTTACCATATAACCAAGGATCATTCCAACCCCAACCCCAGTTGTTCCAACCGTTGTTAAAACCAGAATTAATACTTATAACGACTTGATCTGTGTGCTCCCAAGCACCGTTTTGATTTTCTTCGTCATAGTAAATTGAATCTACATCAGTAAAAACATCATCTTCTGTAATATCAGCATAACGCTCAGCTTCTCTTTTAAAATAATCTTGATAAGCTGATGAATTTTCATTGTTTACCACAACTACTTTTTTATCTTCTGATGCGTAAATTCCGTCATCTTCAGTTGCGGTTGATGCTTCTCTATATACAATACATGATGTGGTAGAACTTAATAGGATAAGACCTAATAAAGTTAAGAATAGGGGTTTTCTAATGGTGTAATTATTTAATTTCATATCCAATGGCTTTTTCTTATTGTAAATTACAAATTATATTTAGCTTTGTAGGCGATTAATTTGTGATTTATTTAACACAATATCTGTGCCAAACATACAATATGGGTAAAAATTTAACGAAAAGAAGCGAAGATTATTCTAAATGGTATAACGAATTAGTGGTGAAAGCTGATTTGGCTGAAAATTCAGGAGTAAGAGGTTGTATGGTAATCAAACCTTATGGATTTGCGATTTGGGAGAAAATGCAAGCAGAATTAGATAGAATGTTTAAAGAAACAGGTCATCAGAATGCCTATTTTCCGTTGTTTATACCTAAATCTTATTTTAGTAAAGAAGCAAGTCATGTTGATGGTTTTGCAAAGGAATGTGCAGTTGTTACACATTATAGACTAAAGAATGCTGAAGATGGTAAAGGAATTGTAGTTGATGAGACTGCAAAACTAGAGGAGGAGCTTATTGTGCGACCTACTTCAGAGACGATCATCTGGGATACCTATAGAAAATGGGTGCAATCGTATAGAGATTTACCCATTTTAGTGAATCAATGGGCAAATGTTGTTCGTTGGGAAATGAGAACTCGATTGTTTTTAAGAACCTCTGAATTTCTTTGGCAGGAAGGTCATACGGCGCATGCTACAGAAAAGGAGGCTATAAAAGAAGCAGAGCAAATGCAAGGTGTTTATGCTGATTTTGTAGAAAACTTTATGGCTGTACCTGTGATTAAAGGAACAAAAACCGAAAGTGAACGTTTTGCTGGAGCATTAGAGACCTACACAATTGAAGCATTAATGCAAGATGGTAAGGCCTTACAAGCGGGTACCTCTCATTTTTTAGGACAGAATTTCGCGAAAGCATTTGATGTAAAGTTTGCATCGAAAGAAGGAAAACAAGAGTATGTTTGGGCTACATCTTGGGGTGTTTCTACACGATTAATGGGGGCACTTATTATGACACATTCTGATGATCATGGATTAGTACTACCTCCAAAATTAGCACCTATTCAGGTGGTAATTGTGCCCATTTATAAGGGAACGGAACAGCTAGAAGCGATCTCTGCCAAAGCTGATATCATAATGCGTGAATTAAGAGCGAAAGGAATTACGGTAAAGTTTGATAATCGAGATACGCATAAACCAGGATGGAAATTTGCAGAATATGAATTGAAAGGTGTGCCATTACGTATAGCGATGGGGCAACGCGATTTAGAAAATGGGACAGTTGAATTGGCTCGTAGAGATACATTAACAAAAGAAACAATCGCTCAAGAAGATATTACTGCTACCGTAGATTCACTTTTAAAGGAAATTCAAGAAAGTCTTTATAAAAGAGCATTAAATTATAGAGATGAACATATTGAAGAGGTGAATTCATTTGAAGAATTTAAAAATGTAATTGAAAATAAAGGAGGTTTTGTTTCTGCGCATTGGGATGGAACTTCTGAAACTGAAGAAAAGATTAAAGAATTAACTAAGGCAACCATACGCTGTATCCCTTTAGATACTAAAGAAGAAGATGGAAATTGTGTTTTTTCGGGCAATAAATCTATAAGAAGAGTACTTTTTGCGAAGGCGTATTAAATTTTTTTAAAAAGTACTTGCAGAGAATAAAAAATGTTTTATTTTTGCACTCGCTTAATAAAGTTAAAGCAACATAATGGCCCGTTCGTCTAGGGGTTAGGACGCCAGGTTTTCATCCTGGTAACAGGGGTTCGATTCCCCTACGGGCTACAAATTGAAAAGTTAAATCGTGTATTTGTTTATTCGCTTAGCAAAGAAGAAAACTAAACGATTAAACGGTTAAACAAATAAACAAAATAAGATGGCAAATCATAAGTCAGCATTAAAGAGAATTAGAAACAGCGAAACGAAGCGCTTACGAAATAAATTTCAGCATAAAACAACGAGAAATGCTATAAGAAATTTACGCGCCGAAACAAAGAAAAAAGACGCTGAAACACAGTTACCATTGGTAGTAGCTATGATTGATAAATTAGCAAAAAAGAATGTTATTCATAAGAATAAAGCAGCTAATTTAAAATCTAAGTTAACTAGATATGTAGCAGCTCTTTAATTTTAAAGATTTTAAAATATTTAAAAAGACAGCTTATTTGCTGTCTTTTTTGTTTTGATAAAATTGTTATTCAATATGTTTGGGTAGGACTTTCTCTGTTACGAGTGTTCTATTTGAAATGTTGAATGATGAAAAGAGAACTTGATACTAGCGATATTACCTACGTCTTAATGGGTAAGGAAGCCATCATGCTTTACAAAACATCTGTAAATACACTTAAAAGCACTAAAGAGGTACTTTTTAGGGTAGGAGCATACAGTAGTATTAAAAAGTTTGTTAACGACTCTAAAGAGTGGGATGATTTTATAGAAATCTCTAAAGAAGATTTCCTAGAATTAAGAAGACATATTTCCGAAAAGGAAAAAAGTGTAAAGCAGAAAAAAAATAACTTTATATACAGGTTTTTTAATTCTTAACTACCAATCATAGGTTCTATCTGCATCTAGGCGGATAAATATAAATAGCAATAATGTAAAGCCCCAAAGTGATGAGCCTCCATAACTAAAAAATGGAAGTGGAATCCCGATAGTTGGTATAAGTCCTATTACCATACCAACATTAATCATAAAGTGAAAGAAGAATATAGTTGCTACGCAATAGCCAAAAATACGACTGAATTTTGATTTTTGTCGTTCTGCTAATTGAATGATACGTAAAATAAAGGCAGTAAAAATTAATATGATTGCTGTGGTACCTAAAAATCCCCATTCTTCTCCAACAGTACTAAAAATATAATCAGTATGTTGCTCTGGTACGAAGTTACCTTGGGTTCTATCACCTTCTAAAAAACCTTTTCCAGTAAGACCGCCAGAACCAATTGTAACCATAGATTGATTGGTATTATAGCCAATACCTTGTGTATCTGAAGTTTTTCCTAAAACGATCGCAAATCGATCTCTATGGCGTTGCTCAAATACATTATTATAAACATAACTAACACTAAAAATAAAGAGGGCAATCGCAATATAAACCATTAAAAATTTGATCCACTCACGTTTAAATATATTACTATTCGATCTCGCTAGATAAATAAAGAAAAGGGTAACAAGAGATAATACAATACTTAAAGAATACTTTAAACCTAATACTAGAGTTACTACAAATAAGATGATGGCAGTTAGGCCAATACCCATATAATATGTAGGAAGACCTTCTCTATACATCACAAAAACAAGCGAAAAAAATATCAATGCAGATCCTGCATCTGGTTGTAAAATGATTAAAATGGATGGTACGGCTAAAATAGCAAATGCTCTTAACTGCATTCTAAAGTTTTTAAGGTCATTATTTGGTTCAGATAAAAAATTCGATAACGCTAATGCTGCTCCAACTTTTGCAAATTCTGAAGGCTGTAAACTAATACCGCCAAAGTTATACCATGATGTGGCACCATTAATATTTGCCCCAAATAAGAATAGTCCAATAAGTAGCACTAAAGTGCCCAAATAAATTATACCCGCAAAACGTTCATAAAACTTAGCATCTATAGAAAGCGTGAGAATAATAAGTACTAAACCGAATAACATCTTTTGCAAATGTTTGCCAGCTAACGTAGAGAAATCTATAATTGAAGTATCGTTTTGACCAACGGTGGCAGCATAGATACTGATCCATCCAAATAGTACTAAGACTAAGAAAAGTAAGACCAATACAACATCAACACCAGCAAATATGTTACTCTTTCTTTTTCTCAACGAATTATGACTTTATAGTTTCTTGCTGCTTTTTTAATTCCTGCTGGCTTTTTAGTTCTTGTTGTCTTAGATATTCTTCTCGAAGCTGTTTTTGAATTTGAATATTTCTATCGTATTCATCTTGAATACTGCCCTCTAACATTCGTTTTTCTTCCCAAGGTCTTGTAATTTCGCCTTTAATATATTTTTCTATCATTAATGTAGCAATAGGTCCTGCCCATCGAGAGCCCCAATAACCGTTTTCAACAAACACTGCGATGGCTATTTTGGGATTATCTTTAGGTGCAAAGGCAATAAATACGGAGTGATCTTTAAGTTGTTCTCTAATACCTTTGTAGCTTACAAAATTTTCGGCCGTTCCAGTTTTACCACAAATTTCTATGTCTTTTACTTTTGACCATCTTGCCGTACCTCCAGGATTTTCAACAACGTTAAACATACCTTCTATAACAGGTTCAAAATGTTTTGAATCGATTGTTGTTCTTTTTGGTTTTGTAAATTTTTCTATTTGAATAGGTTTACCATCTATTTTCTTTAAGATATGTGGTGTATAGTAGAATCCTCTATTGGCAATAGTAGCTGTCATGTTTGCAAGTTGAATAGGCGTAGTTAATATTTCACCTTGGCCAATAGCATTCGATATGATAGTAGGAGCTCTCCAACTTCCGCTAGGATAATAGCGATCGTAAAATTTGGCGTCGGGAATTAATCCTCTTTTTCCTGTAGGTAGATCATATCCTAAAAAATTTCCTAAGCCAAAACTCTCAGCATGTTTATTCCAGATATCGGTTCCTTCGGCTGCTGTATCGTATTTTTCTATACTTCGTCTAAAAACATTCGCAAAATAGGAATTACATGATTTATAAATACCTTTATTTAAACGAATTGGAGCTCCATAAACACCACAATGACATCCCATAAAATTACTGGCTGCACGTCCATATTTATAGCCGCCATAGCAATAGAATGGCGTTTGCGTATCTATAACTCCCTCTTGTAATCCGATAAGGCCTGTGATAATTTTAAATGGAGAACCTGGAGGATATTGCGCTAACAAACTTCTATCATACATAGGTTTGTTAACAGAATCATTTAATAATAAAGTAGAATTTACTCTTCGTTTTCTACCTACCATTAAATTAGGATCAAAAGTTGGAGTAGATATAAGCGATAAAATTTCGCCAGAAGAAGGTTCAATGGCAACAATTCCGCCACGCTTATTAGTCATTAAAGCTTCACCATATCGTTGTAAATCAATATCAAGTGTAAGTGTTAAATCTTTACCAACAATGGCTACAGTATCATAAATACCATCTTTATAAGGACCAATATCTTTGTTAAATCTATCTTTTTGAATATACTTAACGCCTTTTACACCTCTTAGAATTTCTTCGTACTCTTTCTCTATGCCATTTACACCAATATATTCTCCTAATTGATAATAAGGATTCTTTTCAAGAAAAGACTCATTAGCTTCACCGATATATCCTAAAACATTAGGAGCGCTTTTCACAGGGTATTCACGTAAGGATCTTTTCTGAATATAAAATCCTTTGTAGTGATACATTTTCTCTTGAAGAAACGCATAGTTTTCTTTAGAAACTTGTGCTAAAAATACGGAAGGAATACGTCTAGAATATGTAGTGGCTCTTTTAATTTTTTTAATGTAATCTTCCTTGCTAATTTGTAAAAGGTTACAAAATTCGGTAGTATCTATCGCTCTTACATCTTTAGGGATGATCATGATATCGTAGGTAGGCTGATTGGCAACTAATAGTTTTCCTTTTCTATCATAGATATAACCTCGTTGCGGATAGTCATATTTTATTTTAACTGCTGCATTGTTTAATGGAGAAGCTCTATAAGTATCATCAACTACTTGTAAATAAAAGAGCCGAAAAATATATAAGATACTTATTGCTATAATCGAAAAATATGCCCAATACTTTCTATCCATTTACTTCTTTCTTGTTAATAGTATAACGCTAAATAGGGTTAAAATTATTGTAAATATACTTGTTAAAAAAGTTCGAGATAGAATAGTTTTAAAATGCCCTACTTGAAAATATTCTAAACTAAATATTAATAGGCTATGAATAAAGACTAAAATAGATACGAATGAGAGTATTTTTAAAAAGGGTAGTTTGGTAATATCAAATACAGGAAAATCAATTTCTTGTTTACGTAAAATTCGTTTAAGTAGCGGTAATCTAATATAGCCTACAAACAATGTTGCTGCTGCATTTATACCTCCAGAATTTAAAAAGAAATCGATTGATAGCCCTAATAAAAAACACAAAAAAAGAAAAACTCCACGATCTTTTCGGTAAGGAAAGATTACCACAAACAATATATATAAAAATGGGTTGATATAACCTCTAAATAAAACATTGTTTAGTATTGTTACCTGAAGTATGAGTAACCCAAAAAACAATAATATGCTTTGTAGTATATTACTATTCATCAGATTTTTCTTTCAAATTTTCTATTTCTTCTTTGTAAAGACTAACAACAACATTAACAGGTCCTATGGCACTCATGTCATTAAAAAGCTTAATATTTACAAAACGATAATCATTATTCTCAATTTGAAAATCTTGAACAATACCAACGGGTATTCCTTCTGGAAAAATGATAGATTTTCCACCTGTAATTACAGTATCACCTTTTTGAACATTTGCTTGTACAGGTAAATCAGCAAGTTGCATGATATTATAATCGTTACCATTCCATTCTAAAGAACCAAAGTGTAAGTTTTTTGTTAGTCGAACATTGATTTTTGAGTTCTCATTCAAAATTGATTGCACTGTGGCAAAATTTTCTGAAACGGTTTGCGTAATCCCAACAATTCCTTTACTGTTAATAACAGCTTGATCGAATAGAATACCATCTTTCTCTCCTTTATTAATAGTCAAATAATTATACCGTCTATTATATTGGTTATCAATAACTCTAGCTGAAAGGTATAAATATCGTTGGTGGTACTTTACGGAGTCAGCAATGCTTTTAATTTCTACTGTGGTATCTATATTTTGTTGCGCGATAATATTTTTTAACCGAGTATTCTCTTCGAGTAACTGTTGATTATACTCGTCTAAATTTGAATATTCTTTAAAGTAGTTTATTCTATCAAAAATACCACCAGTTATGGCATTAGCAGAATTAATAAATTTACTACGATGATAAGAATGATTTTTAATGGTGAGCGAAAGCGCTATAAACTCTAGCAACAAAAAAAATAGAAAGTACTTGTACTTTATAATAAAGTTTACAATTTGCTGCATAGTCTATCTAAACCTATTTCATCAACACGCTTTTATATTTTTCTAAGTCTTTAAGAGCAATACCAGTACCTCTTACAACTGCTCTTAATGGATCTTCTGCAACATACACAGGTAGATCTGTTTTTCTAGATAAACGTTTGTCTAGGCCACGTAACATTGATCCGCCACCTGCTAGATAAATTCCTGTGTTGTAAATATCTGCAGCTAATTCTGGAGGTGTTTGCGAGAGCGTTTCCATTACAGCGTCTTCAATACGTAAAATAGATTTATCTAATGCTTTTGATATTTCTCTGTACGATATTTTTATTTGCTTTGGTTTACCACTTAAAAGATCTCTACCTTGCACCAAAATATCTTCTGGTGGATTTTCGATATCTTCTGTTGCTGCACCAACATCTATTTTGATTTTTTCAGCAGTGGTTTCACCAACATATAAATTGTGCTGTGTACGCATATAATACGCAATATCGTTGGTAAATACATCACCAGCAACTTTTATAGATTTATCACATACAATTCCACCTAAGGCGATAACTGCAATTTCTGTAGTACCACCTCCTATGTCAATAATCATGTTTCCTTTAGGTTGCATAATATCAATACCAATACCAATTGAAGCAGCCATAGGCTCATGAATTAAATAGATTTCCTTAGCATTCATGTGCTCAGCAGAATCACGTACAGCACGTTTTTCAACTTCGGTAATACCAGAAGGTATGCATATCACCATTCTTAGAGAAGGTGATAGAAAGAACTTCTTTTTAATAGAAGGAATTTGCTTAATAAACTCACGAATCATCTGTTCAGAAGCTTCGAAATCTGCAATTACACCATCCTTAAGAGGTCTTATGGTCTTAATATTTTCATGCGTCTTACCTTGCATGAGGTTGGCTTTCTGACCGATAGCTATAATCTTATTGGTAGTTCTATCTTTTGCAACAATTGAAGGACTGTCAATCACAACTTTACCATTGTGTATGATAAGTGTATTAGCAGTGCCGAGATCAATAGCTACATCTTCGGTCATGAAATCGAAAAATCCCATAGAGTTATTTAATTTGGATTAGGTAAATTTTTGCGAATTGCCAAATTTAATAAAATAAACTTAATATGTTAGTGTTTAAAATGACGAGTTCCTGTAAATACCATCGCCATTCCATTTTCATTACAATAATCGATTGATAATTGGTCTTTTATTGATCCTCCTGGTTGTATCACGGCTTTAATTCCCGACATATTAGCAATTTCTACACAATCTGGAAAAGGAAAAAAAGCATCACTTGCCATGACGGCTCCGTTTAAATCAAAATTAAATGCTCCTGCCTTTACAATTGCTTGATTTAAAGCATCAACTCTAGAGGTTTGTCCAGTACCGCTAGCGCATAGTTGTTTGTTCTTGGCAAGCACAATGGTATTTGATTTTGTATGCTTGCATATTTTAGATGCAAATAGTAAATCGTCTATCTCTCTTTCATTCGGAGCTTTTTCTGTAGCATTTTTTAAATCACTCTTTTGATCTGTCTTATTATCGCGATCTTGAACTAAAGCACCATTTAAACAACTTCGCGTAATAGTTTTTGGTAATTCTATATCGTTAAGTATTAATAAAATTCTATTCTTCTTCCCTTTTAAGATAGTTAAAGCATCTTCATCAAAAGAGGGCGCAATGATCACTTCACAAAATAGCTTATGAATTTCTTCTGCAGTAACTTTATCTATATTGGTGTTTGCTATTAAAACACCTCCAAATGCAGAGACAGGATCGCCGGCTAATGCATCTTCGTACGCTTGAAGTATAGTTTCTCTTTGCGCTAAACCGCAGGCATTGTTATGCTTTAAAATAGCAAATGTGGGTGCTTCTCCTTTAAATTCGTTCATTAAATTTACCGCAGCATCTACATCTAATATATTATTGTAACTTAGCTCTTTACCGTTCAATTTGGTAAACATTTCATCGAAATTACCAAAGAAAAATCCTCTTTGGTGCGGATTCTCCCCATAGCGTAAAATGTGTCCGTTAGTTTCACTGATTTTAAGAGAAGCTATATTATGATTAGCATTAAAATAATTAAAGATAGCAGTATCATAATGTGAAGAAATATTAAATGCTTTCGCAGCAAAATCTTTACGTTGCGCTAATGTCGTTTTTCCGTCATTATTATCTAGAATATCTAAGAACTCTTCATATTGTTCTATAGAAGAAACACAGATTACATCTTTAAAATTTTTTGCGGCAGCTCTTATTAAAGAAATACCACCAATATCTATCTTTTCAATAATATCTTGTTCAGATGCTCCTGAGGCTACTGTTTTTTCAAAAGGATACAAATCAACAATTACAATATCCATTTCTGGAATTTCATATTCGGCTATTTGTGCCACATCACCATCGTTTTCACGTCGCGATAAAATCCCACCGAATACTTTTGGATGCAACGTTTTTACGCGTCCGCCAAGAATAGAAGGGTATGAGGTTAAATCTTCAACGCGATGCACTTGTATTCCTAATTCATTGATGAATTTTTCGGTACCGCCAGTTGAATAAATAGTTATACCTAATTCATTTAGTTTTTTAGCAATTGGAGCTAAACCATCTTTGTGATAAACGGATAGTAAAGCAGATGTCGCTTTTTTTATAGTACTCATTAATATTGTTGTGTTGATGTTTCTCGCAAAGCTACTAAACGGCGAAGCTTTCACAACGAAAAAATGCAGATAATTAATAACAGATTGTTAACAGTAATCAACTAGTCGTCTGTGGTAGTTTATTTGCCCTAAATGGTAATTAAAATGTGCATATAAATGGAGTAGAAATTTCTCTATACTTATATCTTCATTTCGAAGTTCTTTAGGATATTTTTTTCGTAAGTCTTCAAGAGATAACTTAATAAATATCGAATCAATTACTATTTTTAAATCATCAATTTGTTGTAAAATTGTTTCTCTTGAAATATTCTTATTATTAAATTCACCTTCACGATCTCTAACATAATCTGTGTTTCCTAATCCATATCCTATGAAATGATTTAGGTTTCCGATAAGATGTATCGTAAGATTACCACCAGAGTTTAAAACTTCACCTTTAGTTTTCCAAAATGATTCATCACTTTTATAAGCAATCACCTCATTTTTAAGGTGTTCTAAATCTCTAGCAAAAAGATGTGTAAGTGAATCTATCATGCAGGCTGATTATAAATAGAGGTTATATCTAAGTTAGCCACTTCTTGACAAATAAATTCTAATAACTCAGTATCTTTTTCTGTAAATGGGTTTATAGTATGCGAATCAATATCTATTTGACCAACATTTTCACCATTTACAAAAATTGGAATTACTACTTCGCTTTTTACTTTAAAACCACAAGAAATATAATTATCTTGTTCTGATACATCTTGAACAATAAAATTCTCATTGCTTATCGCCACTTGACCACAAATACCTTTACCAAAGGGTATAATAGTATGCTCAGTAGGTTCTCCTGCAAATTGTGCTAATTTTAATTCTTTTTTGTTGCCATTTTTAAAATAAAAACCAACCCAATCATAATGAGCTATTGTATCTTGTAAGTGATTACAAATATCTTGTAATTTTAGATCAACAGTTATATTGTTATCTAATATGTTAATAATTTCTTTTTTAAGAATAGTTATCTGCATATGCAATGTGTAAATTTGAACAACTCAACTTTTTTGGTCGTACAAATTTAAAATACTTTCAGTTGAAGAGACGCAAAACAATTGTAAATTTTTTAGCAAAATTCTTTATTAGTTATTTCTTACTAGTACTACTTTATAATTTTTACTTAGATAGAACACAGCAAAAGGGCGATGCTTTTTCATGTGCACCTATTACAAAGACAGTTGCTTATCACACTCAAAAATTAGCTAATTTTTTCGGATATAATGCAACCGTATATCAACATGAAAGTGAACTTTCTATGAAGTTCTTTTTAGGAGATCATTATTCGTTTAGACTTATTGAAGGTTGTAATTCAGTAAGTGTCATTATTTTATTTATTGCTTTTATCATTGCTTTCTCAGGAAGTATATCTGCTACCATTATATATGCATTTGTTGGTAGTTTGATTATTTATTTTATGAATTTGGTTCGCTTAGTTGTGATTTCTGTATTAACAAAGAGCCATCCAGAGTATGATTATTTTTTGCATGATCTCTTATTTCCAACAATAATTTATGGAACAGTACTGATACTATGGATAATTTGGGTCAATAAATTTTCGTACTTAAAAAAGAAAAAGGATGAAAAAAAGAGTTAGAATCCCGCTTATTTTTATTCTTATAATTTTATTAATTGCTGTAAGAGCTTTTAGCACAAAATTATTTTATGATCCTTTTATTCTATATTTCGAGAATGACTACCTCAGATTACCAATACCAGAGTATGATACATTTAAGTTATTTATAAATACTTTTTTAAGATACGTTATTAATATGATTATATCTCTAGGTATTATCTATTTAGCTTTTCAAAAAAGAACACTCGTTATTTTTTCTATGAAGTTTTACTTAGCAGGTTTTTTTGTGCTGATCATCTTGTATTACCTATTGCTAAAAACAGGATTTAATAACGGATATTTATTAGGTTTCTATGTACGTAGATTTCTTATTCATCCTATTTTTTTACTGATATTATTACCAGCATTTTATTATCAAAGAAAATTAATAAGATCTTCTTTAAAATCGTAATTTTAGACCATCTATTTCGACTAATTGTGAGGTTATAAAGATGTGTGTATGAATAAACAAGATGATGTTTTTATTCCTGAAAGTAAACACCCAAGAATAGTGATAATTGGTGCAGGCTTTGCAGGTATCTATTTAGCAAAAGCATTAAAGAATAAACCTTTTCAAGTTGTTTTGTTAGATAAAAATAACTTTCATCAATTTCAACCTTTATTTTACCAAGTAGCTACCAGTGGTTTAGAGCCAGATGCTATTGTTTTCCCAGTGCGAAAGATCTTTAGAGGTTATAAAAATTTTGTTTTTAGAATGGCTGATGTTTTGCAAATTGATGCAACTCAAAATATTGTTAAAACAGATATAGGTGAAATATCTTTTAATCATTTGGTGTTAGCAACGGGTAGTACTAATAATTTTTACGGAATGAAAGATGTTGAGGCTCATAGTATAGGTTTAAAATCGATTCGCGAGTCATTAGATATTCGCAGTAATATTTTACAGAATATAGAAAAGGCAGTAGAGGCTACAGATAACGAAACCAGAAAAAAAAATACTACCGTTGTTATAGTAGGAGCTGGTCCTGCAGGTGTAGAAATGGCAGGGGCAATTGCTGAGTTTAAGAAATATATCTACGATAAAGACTATCCCGAATTAACCAATTTTCCTATTGATATTCATATAGTCGAGGCTGGTTCAAAAGTATTATCTGCCATGACTGAGAAGTCATCAAGAGATACACTCAAAGATTTAGAGAGATTAGGCATACAGGTGCATTTAAATACTGCGGTAAAATCATATGACGGCAATACAGTTGAATTATCGAATGGGACTCATCTTTTATCAACCTCATTGATTTGGACAGCAGGTGTACGTGGACAGTTTCCTGAAGGAATAAATAAAGATTTAATTGTAAGAGGAAATAGAATAGAGGTAGATGGTTTTAACCGAATTACTGGACAAGAAAATATTTTTGCTATTGGTGACGTGGCATTTATGAAAACAGAAGCGTATCCTAATGGGCATCCTATGGTTGCGCCCACAGCGATTCAGCAAGGTGAACATTTGGCAAAGAACTTATTGAATGATAAAAAAGAATGGAAACCTTTTACATATTTTGATAAAGGTTCTTTAGCAACTATCGGTAAGAAAAGAGCAGTAGCTGATTTAGGTACATTACACTTTCGTGGATTTTTTGCTTGGCTCATTTGGTCAACAGTGCATTTGATGTCTATTAGTGGTTTTAAAAATAAGCTTCGAGTAGGATTAAACTGGATGGGAAGTTATTTTTCTTATGATAAAGGAAACCGATTAATCATTCGTAGGTATAAACCAAAAAAATAGAGCATGACCCATATATATAATGTTAAAGGGATGACTTGCGGAGGTTGTAAAGCTTCTGTAGAAGAAAAATTAAGTCAAATTGGTGGTGTAGAAACGGTTAAAGTAAATTTAGAAAAAGCTGAGGCAATTATTACAATGTCAAAACCTATATCAACTTTAGAATTACAGAATAATTTACCAACTAAATATACAATTTCTGAGAGTCAGCATGAAAATAGACAGTTGGTAAAAGAAGTTGGAACTAAAAGTGATATACAACAATTATTTCCCTTATTTCTAATTTTTGGATACTTGATAGTAGCATCAACCTTATTAAATTATCAGCGACCAGAATTTTTATCAGGTTTTATGCTCGATTTTATGGGGTTGTTTTATGTAGTATTTAGTTTTTTTAAGTTTTTAGATTTGAAAGGATTTCCCGATTCATTTAAAATGTATGATCCTTTAGCAAAAGTGTTTCCTATTTATGGCTGGATATATCCTTTTATAGAATTAATATTAGGACTGCTTTTTTTAACAAGAACTCAAATTACTTTGGCTTTAGTCATAACGATTATTATTTTAGGTAGTACCACTATAGGTGTTATAAGAGTTCTTTTAAATAAAAAAAGTATTCAATGTGCTTGTTTAGGTACGGCATTAAAATTACCAATGACCAAAGCAACTTTTATTGAAAATTCTGTGATGTTGCTAATGGCTTTAATAATGTTATTGAAGAATTAACTCATTTCTTTTAAGGCCTTTCTAAATTCTTTCCAATCTACTTTTTTATCATTAGAAAAATCATAGCCATTAACAAGTTTCGAAGCAACGATGCCTCGTAAAAATCCGCTCACTTCAGCTTGTTTTAAAAGTTTTACTATTTCTTTTTTAGATAGACCACCATCACTGTTTTTATCAAAAAAACTAAAGGCATCTTCAGGGGTGTCAAAGTGATTTGTTAATACGATACGAATCTTGCTTACTATTTCTTTTTTTGTACTCATAAAATGATTGTTTATATAAAGTTACAATAATATTTTTAACTTTTTGTTTGTATGATAGCCAAAAATATTTCATTATTTTTGCACTGTGAAAAAAGTCTTTCATAATATAGTATCAGTTATACTAGCACTTTTAGTTTTGTGCTCTACATTGTCTTTTGCTGTAGAGAAGCATTTCTGTATGGGAGAAGTTATAGATGTGTCATTCTTTGCAAAAGCTAAAGATTGTGAAATGCCTGTGCCAAGTAGTACAGATTCAGAATCTATAAAAAAGACTTCTTGCTGTTCTAATGTGGTTAAACTTATAGAAAGTAATAATACTACCTTAAAGCTTGATAAGATAGCATCAACAGATACAATAGATTTTGCGGCTGTTTTTTACCTATCCTATTATAATTTATTTATCGATAATCCGATAAAAAGAGTTTATAATACCAAGTACTCGCCACCATTCATTGCTAAAGATTTTAACCTACTTCACGAAACTTTTTTGATCTGATTTTTAATTTTTTATAGTAGTTCATTCCAATTTTGTTGGAATAATTTTTACAATAATTATAAATTAAAATTAGATGAAAATCATAGTTAAATTAGTTGTTTTTTTACTACCAGTCTTAGCCATTAGTCAAGATGTTCTAAAGGGGATGGCTATGGTCAAAAATGATCAAGGTAAAATAGAAGGACTAGCAGGAGCTAGTATATATTGGCAAAACACAAATATAGGTACTACAACCAACGAAAAAGGATGGTTTACCATAGCATATAAACCAGAGTATAAAAAATTAGTATTCAGTTTTGTTGGTTATAAAACTGTAGTTGTTGATGTACTAGAGCAAAAAGAAATACATCAGATTTTAGAATCTGAAAATGAACTAGAAGAGGTTGAAGTAAATGCAGAAAAAAGGAGTACAGCTGTATCTTATTTACAACCAGCAAATGTTCAAACTATTAATGAAGGAGAGTTGTTGAAAGCCGCATGTTGTAATTTATCAGAAAGTTTTGAAACAAACCCTTCTATAGATGTAAATTTTTCTGATGCATTAACTGGAACAAAACAAATTAAAATGTTAGGTCTTACGAGTCCTTATATCTTAATTACGCAAGAGAACATACCGAGTGTTCGCGGAGCTTCTCAAACTTTTGGACTCACCTATACACCTGGAACGTGGGTAGAGAGTATACAGATTACGAAAGGAGCTGGATCTGTAGTGAATGGTTTTGAAAGCATTGCAGGGCAAATTAATACAGAATTAAAGAAGCCCTTAACAGATGAACGTGTATTTATAAATGCCTATGCATCTCTCAACGGGAGATTAGAGCTCAATACGCAGTTCAAACAGAAGATTTCTGATAAATGGAATACGAGCCTATTTATACATGGTAATCAACGTATGGCAGAGGTTGATAATAATAATGATAGTTTTCTTGATATTCCGTTAGCCAAGCAAATAAATGTGATGAATCGTTGGCAATATACGAATGCCAAAAAAGGATTGGTTAGTTTTATCAACTTCAGGTATTTAAAAGATGATAAGCAAACGGGTGATAAAGATTATGATCCAGATACACAACGATTAACAACAACGTTATACGGTTCAGAAATTGATACAGAACGTTTTGATGTAGCCGCTAAATTAGGATATGTGTTTCCAGACACTCCTTACAATAGTTTAGGTTTTCAAGTTTCGTATAGTGATCATGATCAGCAATCATATTTTGGAATCAACGAGTACAACATAACTCATAGAAGTTTGTATTCAAACGCTATTTTTAATTCTATTTTAGGAAGCACCTTACACAAGTTTAAAGCAGGGTTTAGCTTTACATACGATGCGTACGACGAATTTGTCAATGTGCAAAGTAATTCGAATATTTTTGCAAGAACCGAAAATGATTTTGGAGCGTTTTTTGAGTATTCATATGATAACTTAGATGATGTGAGTATCGTTGCAGGGGCAAGAATAGATGTTCATAATTTATTAGGAACATTTTTTACACCACGATTACACGTGCGGTATGCACCTTGGGAGAAAGGAGTGTTAAGAGCTTCAGTTGGTAGAGGAAAAAGAAGTGCTAATATATTTGCAGAAAATCAGCAATTACTTGGAACTTCTCGTACAATGAATATTTTAAACACAGATGGAGAAATTTATGGATTAGCACCTGAAATAGCATGGAATTATGGCGTTAGCTTTTTACAAGGATTTAATCTTTTTGGTAAAAAAGCTGACATAACGTTAGACTACTATAGTACTATCTTTGACAATCAGGTAGTGGTAGATATAGATCAGAGCCCACAGCAAGTACTATTTTATAACCTTGAGGGAGATTCTTATGCAAATAGCTTTCAAGCCCAACTAAATTATCAAATTGCGAATAGAACCGAGTTAAGATTTGCGTATAAATATTATGATGTGAAAACCGATTATTTAAAAGGAACGTTACAAAAGCCATTAATACCAGAGCATCGTTTTTTTGCGAATATATCGTATGAAACACTTAAAAAAACAAATGGCGCACAATGGAGGTTTGACTATACATTTAATTGGCTAAGTGAACAACGATTACCGTTTACACAAACAAATCCTGAGCAATATCAATTAGCAGAATTTTCGCCAAGTTATGGTTTGATGAATGCTCAAATAGCCAAAGTATTTTCAAATAAGTTTGAAATTTATGCAGGTGTAGAAAATTTAACAGGATATACGCAAGAAAATCCTATTTTAGCAAGCAATGCACCATTTGGTCCATATTTTGATACTAGTATAGTCTATGCGCCCATTTTAAAAAGTATGTATTATGCAGGTTTACGATTTACGGTAAAATAATGTAATCGATAATAATATAAATCGACAGAATTAACAATATGAGAACAATTTTAATAATAATGATTGCAATGATGTCTTTTTCGCTTACTGCGGAAGCGCAATCTAAAACATCAAAAGTAAGATTTGAAGTAGATGGTGTTTGCCAAATGTGTAAAGACCGAATTGAAAAAACAGTTTTATTAACAAAAGGTGTAAAGTTTGCTTCTTGGAATGTAGATACGAAAGAGTTATATTGCATCTTTAATAACAAGAAAACCTCTGAGTTAGCTATTAAGAAAAAAATAGCAGCAGCAGGTCATGATACGAAAGAGTTTAAGGCTACAGACGAAGCCTATAATAAGCTTGATGACTGTTGCAGATACAGAGAATTAGAAAAACATTAATTACCTATTAAAATTTAACACCAATGAGAAAATTAGTTTTGTTATTAGCGTTTGTTAGTATAACGGCGTTTACATTTACATCTTGTAAGAAAGAAAAGAAAGAAGAAGTAAAAACCGAAGTTGAAGTAAAAGATGAAGTAAAGCAAGAGGCGAAAGAAGTACTTGCTTCAAATGATGTTTTATATCAATGCCCGATGGATTGTGAAAAGGGTAAAAGCTACACAGAAGCGGGTAAATGTCCGAAATGTAAAATGGATCTTAAAGAAAAGAAAGTAGATGTAGAGGGTGAGCATAAAGAAGGAGATGGTCATGATCATTAAGAAGTCACTGTTAATTAAAAAATAGATATATTTATTAGAAATTTTAAAGTTGAAGAAAATAAAAACGCCGCGAAAAAGCGGCGTTTTTTTGTCGAAGCTTTCGACTTACTTACATCATTCCTGGCATACCACCACCCATTGGAGGCATAGCACCCGCTGGTGAATCTTCTTTAATATCTACTAAAGCACATTCGGTAGTTAAGATCATACCTGCAACAGAAGCTGCATTTTCTAAAGCGATGCGTGTTACCTTTGTTGGGTCAATGATACCTTCTTTAAGCATGTTTACATACTCATCTGTTTTGGCGTTGAAACCAAAATCTTTTTTACCATCGATTACTTTGGCTACAACTACTGATCCTTCACCACCAGCATTTTCAACAATAGTTCTTAAAGGCGATTCAATTGCTTTTTCAACAATACTTACACCAGTAGCTTCGTCGGCATTATCAGCTTTTATTTTAGCTAAGGTATCTTTTGCTCTTACTAAAGCAACACCACCACCAGCTACAATACCTTCTTCTACAGCAGCACGCGTTGCATGTAAGGCATCATCTACACGATCTTTCTTTTCTTTCATTTCTACCTCTGATGCAGCGCCAACGTATAATACTGCAACTCCTCCAGCAAGCTTCGCTAAACGCTCTTGCAATTTTTCTCTGTCATAGTCTGAAGTAGTAGTTTCGATTTGAGACTTGATTTGATTTACTCTTCCAGTGATATCAGCTTTTTTACCATTACCATTTACAACAGTGGTATTGTCTTTGTCAATAGTTACACGCTCAGCAGTACCTAACATATCGATTGTAGCGTTCTCTAAGGTAAAACCTCTTTCTTCAGCGATTACTGTACCTCCAGTAAGAATTGCAATATCTTCTAACATAGCCTTGCGTCTATCGCCAAAACCAGGAGCTTTTACAGCAGCGATTTTTAAGGCACCACGTAATTTATTTACTACTAAAGTAGCTAATGCTTCACCTTCTACATCTTCAGCAATAATTAAGAGCGGTTTGCCAGTTTGAGCTACTGGTTCAAGAACAGGTAAAAGATCTTTCATAGATGAGATCTTTTTGTCATATAATAAAATATATGGGCTCTCAAGATCTGTAATCATTTTTTCAGAATCTGTTACAAAGTATGGAGATAAATAACCTCTATCAAATTGCATACCTTCAACGATATCAACGTAAGTATCGGTACCCTTAGCTTCTTCTACAGTAATTACACCTTCTTTACCTACTTTTTCAAATGCTTCAGCAATTAAATCACCTACACTACCGTCGTTATTTGCAGAAATAGAAGCTACTTGCTTTATCTTATCTATTTTATTACCAACAACTTGTGATTGTTTTGCTAAATCAGCAACAATCGCTTCTACAGCTTTATCAATACCACGTTTCAAATCCATTGGATTTGCGCCTGCAGCCACATTTTTTAAACCTTCTTTTACAATAGCTTGCGCTAATACCGTTGCAGTAGTAGTACCATCACCAGCAAGGTCATTAGTTTTAGAAGCTACTTCTTTTACCATTTGTGCCCCCATGTTTTCTAATGGGTCTTCTAGCTCTATTTCTTTAGCAACTGAGACACCATCTTTAGTAATGGCTGGTCCTCCAAAAGCTTTACCAATTACTACGTTACGACCTTTCGGGCCTAAAGTTACTTTTACTGCATTTGCTAATGCATCAACACCACGTTTCAATCCGTCACGTGCCTCTATATCAAATTTTATATCTTTTGCCATAATAATTATGCTTTATGCTTTAAGCCATAGGCTTTTAGCGTTGTATTAATTTTTGTTTTAAAGTGTAAATTTTCTTTTTAATTGTGTTGATAGAATCATTTAATTTTTCGAATTTCTTTTGGTTTATATAGTCTAAATCTTTTGAAACTAGAATTAAATATTCAACCTCTGATGCTGAGCCTAATGCTATAGTAAGAAATCTATTAAATTCTGAATCACTATCTCTTCCACACCTTTCAGCAATATTCGTTGGAATTGATAATGAAGCTCTACGAAGTTGACTAGTTAAAGTATATATTTCTTTCTTAGGAAAACCTGCTGTCAAAGCATATATTGCTAAAGTAAACTTATGACTTAACTCCCAAATTTCGTGATTTTTAAAATTTCTCATTTGCAACGGGCTTGTAGCCTACAGCTTACAGCATTAAAGAATTGCGAAAATGTCGCTTTCTCTCATGATTAAATAATCACCACCGTCTAGTTTTAGTTCTGTGCCTGCATACTTACCGTAAAGTACTGTGTCACCTACTTTTACGGTTGTAGGTTCATCTTTAGTACCTTTACCCACAGCGACAACTTTACCCTGTTGAGGTTTCTCTTTTGCAGAATCAGGAATGTAAATACCTGAAGCCGTTTTAGTCTCAGCAGCTAAGGGTTCTATGACCACTCTATCTGCTAATGGTTTGATTTTTATTTTGCTCATTTTTATGAATTTTTTATAAGATTTAATCGAAGATTATTTTACTAAAAGTATGCCATTCGTTAAAAAGTGACATTTTGTAATTAGTCAAAAACAAAAAATGCCAACGTGTCATTTTACGTTGGCATTTTTTGTTTTATGAATTTTAAAACTATTGATTTAAAGAATCATTTTGTACATCATTAACAGTAGGAACTTCATCAGTTACTTGTCTGTCATCTAAGGTTTCCTTAAGTTGTGATTCATTAGTCACAGAATCTGGTCTAGGTATTGCAAAATTTGATAATAAAATAAGCGAAAACAATGCTATTGCCAATGTCCAAGTACTTCTATCTAAGAAGTTTGTTGTATTCTGAACTCCACCACCAAAACTTTGAGAGCCTTGACCACCAAATGAAGATGACAATCCGCCACCTTTAGGATTTTGTACCATTATAATTAAGATAAGCAAAATTGCAACGACTACTATTAATATTAGAAATAATGTGTATGACATAATTATGAATTATTCTTTTGTAAAAACTCTACTGCTTTAATTCGGTCTGCAAAGAAACCACTTTTTTCTGGATATTTCAAACTTAATATTTTAAATGCCTGAATGGCTTTTTTGTACTTTTTTTGCTCTAAATATACCCTAGCTAAAGTTTCGGTCATTAAGCTTTCATTTTCTGAAATACTTTCATATGAAATATCGATAAGCTCTACAGATTTTGAAGGCGCTATTTTAGGTTTTGTTTCTAAAAATTGATCAATAAGTTCAAAACTTCTTGATTCTTCAGCCCTAACCTTTTTTTCCGCTGTTTTTTCAATACCAATTTCTTTCTTTCTTTCTATTGGTTTTAGCGTAGCAAGCTGCAGCCACTCATTGAACGAGTGCTTTTCACTTTTATCAAATTGAAGCGGTTTGCCTATTTCTAACTGTTCTTTAACTAGCGCTTCTGTTGGTGTAATTTTTTCTGGTACTATTACTTCTAAATCAACAATTTCGTTCTCTAATAATGCTTTTGCTTCTTGTGTTTCTTTTTTTTCAGTATTTAGAGCATCTGAAGTAATAAAATCAAATAAAACAGTTCGGTTAGTGGTATAGGCAGCTGCTTTTTTTAAGGCTGCATTGTATTTATAACTATTTTGATTTTTTAATCCTTTTAAATGTAACACATGAGCGGCCTGAAAATAAGGATACGTCTCGATAATATCTTCAACAGATTTTAGTTGCTCGTTGGTAATTGAGCAAGGTTCTTTAAGCAACGCTGTGAAATCTGAAGTCTTCATATTACCATTTGGCTACAGAAGCGTTAAAAATATCTTGGGTGATCCGATCGTAGATTGTATTTAATGCTTCATCTAAGATACTTCCTGTTAATTGAGCATTCGCATCAAAATCAGCAAAGAACGAAAAACTTTTGTCAAAATCATCTTCGGGTACAAGCTTATTGTAGAAACGTACGCGAATGCTCATATTTAATCTGTTTTGAGCGGCAGTTTGCTCAGCCGTAGCACTGATGGGAATAATTCTAAACTCTGTTATTTCGCCTTCTAAATGTAAATCTCCATTTGAAGAAACCAAATCTAAACTTGTTTGTCTATTAAATAAATCTTGTAGCGCTTGTGTAAATTTTTGACTTGCCACAGGTTCAACAAGGGGTGCATTATTTGGGAAAAAATCTATCTGAATTGTTTTTGCATCTCCAGTACTCCCACCAGTGAAAGAATATATACCACATCCTGTTATAGTAGAAAACAGGATAATAAAAGATAGTATGTAGGTAAATTTCTTCATCAAAATATGGTGGTCAACAAATAAACAATTAAACTTAGTTATTTACAAATCGAATTGCTTAATTTTTCTATAAAGTGTGCGTTCTGATATTCCTAATTCTTTAGCAGCAAGCTTACGTTTATTGTTATTTCGCTCTAGAGCTTTTTTAATCATTTCAAATTCTTTCTCTTGCAAAGAAAGACTTTCTTCTACATCTTCAATATGATCATAGATATCTTCTTGAGCACGGTAACCATTATCCTTTTGTGCAGGTATAATTTCTACTAAATTTTGTTCATCTTCTTTTGAACCATATATTTTCTGAATTAATGGTTGATTATCCTCTTTAACCTGAACCGAATTGCCATTTTCCATCAACTCTAGCGTGAGTTTTTTTAGATCATTGATATCATTTTTCATATCAAATAATACCTTGTATAAAATTTCACGTTCGTTTGCAAAATCACTCGTCGAAGTTTTGGCATGAGAGCCTATCAAAGCTGGGAAATTCCCACCATATTCAGGTAGATAATTTTTTAATGTTTCGGCATTAATCGACCTATTTTGTTCAATAACAGAAATTTGTTCAGTAATATTTCGAAGCTGACGTATATTTCCGCGCCAAGCATAATTTAATAATATAGTAATTGCTTCTGCCTCTAAGCGAATGGTTGGCATATTGTATTTTTGAGCAAAATCTGAAGCAAACTTTCTAAATAATAAATGGATATCTTCTTTACGTTTCCTCAACGCAGGAAGATGAATCTCAACGGTACTTAAACGATAATAAAGATCTTCACGAAATTTACCTTTTTGGATGGCATCTATCATATGTATATTAGTAGCAGCCACAATACGTACATTGGTTTTTTGCACTTTGCTTGACCCTACTTTTATAAACTCACCATTTTCTAAAACGCGTAATAAACGCACTTGTGTAGTTAATGGTAATTCTCCTACTTCATCTAAAAAAATAGTTCCGCCATCAGCAACTTCAAAATAACCACTACGGGTTTGTGTAGCTCCGGTAAAAGCACCTTTTTCATGCCCGAAGAGTTCACTATCTATGGTCCCTTCGGGTATGGCTCCACAGTTAACAGCAATATATTTAGCGTGTTTTCTATGTGAAAGCTGATGTATTATTTTAGGAATATTTTCTTTACCTACACCACTTTCACCCGTAACTAATACAGAAATATCGGTAGGAGCAACTCGCACGGCTTTTTCTAAAGCACGGTTGAGAATTGGATCGTTACCAATAATGCCAAATCGTTGTTTTATGGTTTGTAAATTCTCCATATATTCTTTGAGTTAAGACTATTAGAATCAAGATTATGAGATGGTCTTTTCTCTTGGTTCTTTTTTCTTGGGTCTTTTTTAATTATTATCAGAATACCCCACAGCAGTTCCGATAAGAGTAGCTGAGGTGCAATCTTCGATTTTTACATTTACAAAATCACCTAATTTGTAATTTTCTTTTGGAAAAACTGCAACTGTGTTTTGTGTATTACGACCTTTCCAATGTGCATCAGACTTTTTTGAAGTACCTTCAATTAGTACCTCTTCAATTTTTCCTACATGTTGTTGAGTTCTATAATGCGAATGTTCCTGTTGCAAAGCAATAATTTCTGCTAAACGTCTCTTTTTTATGGCTAACGGAATATCATCTTCAAACTTTTTAGCTGCTAAAGTTCCGGGGCGCTCAGAATAAGCGAACATAAATCCGAAATCATACTTTACAAATTCCATTAATGATAAAGTATCTTGATGATCTTGTTCAGTTTCACCACAGAACCCTGAAATCATATCTTGACTTAAAGCCATTTCTGGTATAATTTCATAGATGTTTTTTACTAACTCCATATATTCCTCACGCGTATGCTGACGATTCATTTTTTTAAGAATACTATTACTACCACTCTGTATAGGTAAGTGAATGTATTTACAAATGTTTTTATGCTTCGCCATTACATGAATTACATCAAGTGTCATATCTTGTGGATTCGAAGTAGAAAAGCGAAAACGCATTTTAGGAAATTTTATAGCACACATGTCAAGCAACTGCGCAAAATTAACTGCCGTGGCTTTTGCTATTTCTGATGCCTTGCTAAAATCTTTTTTTAGACCACCACCATACCATAAATAGCTATCTACATTTTGCCCCAAAAGTGTAACCTCCTTAAAGTTTTTATCTTTTAATTCTTGAATTTCTTGTAGAATACTTTTTGGATCACGACTGCGTTCACGACCACGTGTAAAAGGCACAACACAGAAGGTACACATATTATCGCATCCTCTGGTGATGGAGACAAAAGCAGATACTCCATTCGAGTTTAATCTGACAGGAGATACATCTCCATAGGTTTCATCTTTAGAAAGTAATACATTTACGGCATCACGACCCGCTTCAACTTCTTGTACGAGATTGGGTAGGTCACGATAGGCATCAGGACCAACGACCAAATCAACAATCTTTTCCTCTTCTAAAAATTTTGCTTTTAATCGCTCTGCCATACAACCCAAAACACCAACTTTCATATCAGGATTAATATCTTTAACCTTGTTGTAATATTGTAAACGTTTTCTAACCGTTTGCTCAGCCTTATCACGTATAGAGCATGTATTTACTAATACTAAATCGGCATCCTCAAGTTGTTGTGTAGTATTAAAACCTTCTTTTGCTAATATAGAAGCAACTATTTCACTATCATTCATATTCATTTGGCATCCGTAACTTTCTATAAAAAGTTTTTTATGGTTACCTTCTAATTGTTGGGTGATTAGTGCTTTCCCTTGCTTTTTTTCTTCTATGATTTTTTCTCCGTTCATTAATTCTAATTGGGATGCAAATATACAACCAAAAAGCAAAATATCTGACAAAATGACAGCGTAATTTTTTGTTAAATTATAGATGTGTTTCTTATCCAGAAATACAAGGAGTTAATCAAATAAAAAAATTCTATATACTTTTGCGGTCTAATTTATTGTTGGTTAGTATCAACGAATATCACTTTTAAGAGAATTAAATGGCAAAAAATTTAGTAATTGTAGAGTCACCAGCTAAGGCTAAAACTATAGAGAAGTTTTTAGGAAAAGATTATCAAGTTGAATCTAGTTTTGGTCATATAGCAGACTTACCTTCAAAGGAGTTAGGAATCAATGTGGATGGAGATTTTATGCCAAAATATAAGGTTTCATCAGATAAAAAAGCAGTCGTAAAAAAACTAAAAGATTTGGCAAAAAAAGCGGAAATGGTTTGGTTGGCATCTGATGAGGATCGCGAAGGGGAAGCAATTGCTTGGCATTTATATGAGCAGTTGAAATTAGAGAGTGCTAAAACAAAAAGAATCGTGTTTCATGAGATTACTGAAAAGGCTATTAAAAAGGCTGTAGCGAATCCGAGAAGTATTGATTATAATTTGGTAAATGCGCAGCAAGCTCGTCGCGTTTTAGATAGATTGGTAGGATATGAATTATCACCTGTACTGTGGCGTAAAATTAAAGGAGGACTATCTGCGGGTCGCGTACAATCTGTTGCGGTTCGACTAATTGTAGAGCGCGAACGAGAAATAGATACTTTTAAAGCAAAGGCTTCTTATAGAATTGATGCAGAGTTCATCAATGAAAATGGAAAAAAATTCAAAGCCAAGTTGCCTAAGAATTTTGAAACGAGAGAAGCTGCTGAAACTTTTTTAAATTCATGTGCTGATGCTACTTTTAACATAAGTGATTTACAAAAAAAACCAGCAAAGAAATCACCAGCGGCGCCTTTTACCACATCGACTTTACAACAAGAAGCATCACGTAAATTATCATTTCCAGTAGCGAAAACGATGTTAATGGCACAGCGTTTATATGAAGCAGGTTTAATTACCTACATGAGAACTGATAGCGTGAATTTGTCAGATGATGCTAAGAATGCAGCACAAGAAGAAATTACGTCATCGTTTGGAGCCGCATATAGCCATCCTCGTAATTATAAATCAAAAGCTAAAGGAGCTCAAGAGGCTCACGAAGCTATTCGTCCAACCAATTTAAGTAGATCTAGTGTTTCGGTAGATTATGATCAAAATAGATTATATGATCTTATTTGGAAACGTACGATTGCTTCTCAAATGAGTGAAGCACAATTAGAACGCACCAACGTTAGAATTGCCAATAATAAAAATAGTGAAGTTTTAACAGCAAATGGTGAGGTTATTATGTTTGATGGATTCCTAAAAGTATATCTTGAAGGAAATGATAATGAAGATGAAGAGCAAGAAGGAATGTTACCAAAACTTACTGTTAATGAAGTGGTAGAAAATAAGTATATCACAGCCACAGAAAGATATACGCGTCCGCCAGCTAGATTTACCGAAGCGTCGTTGGTAAAACAGTTAGAAGAATTAGGTATAGGAAGACCTTCTACATATGCGCCTACGATCTCTACGATTCAGCGAAGAGATTACGTGGCCAAAGGAATTATAGAAGGAGTTGAGAGAGATTATCTTCAATTAAAATTACAAAAGGGAACTATAACTAATAAAACTTTAACGGAAAAAGTAGGCTCTGATAAAGGAAAATTAGTACCTACAGATATAGGTAAAATAGTTAATGATTTTTTGGTAGATAATTTCACTTCTATTTTAGATTATGGTTTTACGGCGAAAGTAGAAGAAGAGTTTGATAATATAGCTGAAGGTAAAGAAAATTGGACAGAAATGATTAAAGATTTTTATACCGATTTTCACCCTACAGTTGAAGATGTTGCGGAAAATGCTGAACGTGCTAGCGGACAACGACTATTAGGAGTTGACCCTGAAACTAGTAAAAATGTATATGTTCGTTTAGGACGCTTTGGTGCCATGGTTCAAATCGGTGAGGCAACCGATGAAGAGAAACCAAAATTTGCAAGCCTTCAAGGAGAACAGACTATAGATAGTATCACCTTTGAAGAAGCAATGGATCTGTTTAAACTACCTAAGACTTTAGGAATTTACAAAGATGAAGAAGTAACAGTTGCTGTTGGTCGTTACGGTCCATATATTAGATTTGGTAAAAAATTTATTTCTCTTGAAAAAGACGATAACCCTATGTCTGTAGATTTAGATAGAGCTATAGAATTAATAAAAGCTAAACAAGCAGCAGATGCTCCAATTGCTGAATATCAAAACCTACCTGTACAAAAAGGGAAAGGTCGTTTTGGTCCTTTTATAAAATGGAATGCTATGTTCATCAACGTAAATAGAAAATATGATTTTGATAATCTTTCACAAAATGATATTGTAGAATTGATCGAAGATAAAATCCAAAAAGAAAAAGACAAGCTTATTCATCATTGGGAAGAAGAAGGTATTCGTGTAGAAAAAGCACGTTGGGGTCGTTTCAATATCATAAAAGGTAAAACTAAAATTGAATTACCTAAAACTACAGATGCGCAATCACTAACTTTAGAAGAAGTGAAGGAGCTTATAGAAAAGAATGCTCCAAAAAAGAAAACTACGAAAAGAAAAACTACAGCTAAAAAATAGTTTCAAGAGTTAATTATTTTAGTTTTGTTAAAA
Source organism: Maritimimonas sp. 2210JD6-3 (assembly GCF_056591795.1). Lineage (NCBI taxonomy): Bacteria > Pseudomonadati > Bacteroidota > Flavobacteriia > Flavobacteriales > Flavobacteriaceae > Maritimimonas > Maritimimonas sp. 2210JD6-3. The sequence continues at coordinate 46,860 of NZ_JBWQOJ010000022.1, forward strand.
TTCTATTGTTGACGTATTAATGAGTTTCGAAATTTTACAACCAGTTGATGAAAAGCTAATAGCACATGCCACTTTGCAAAAAGAGAAGTCTATTGGTAGTGTTATAGAAATTCATTCAAAAAAAAATGGACTTCCTGAAATTGAGAAGATTCAGCTAGCTATTCTAGGAGTTCAAGAAGACAGAAATACAGTTGATAATATTGGCAGCGGTAATGATCTAAGTGAAATTAGAAAAGAACTATATAAATTATATTTAGGTAACTGGCATGCAAAAATTGCGGATCTAGGTACTATATATAAAGGCAATACTGTAGAAGATACGTATTTCGCGCTGCAAGAAATTTTAACAGTATTAATAAAAAAAGGTATTATACCTATTATAATAGGAGGTGGGCAAGACCTTACCTATGCGAACTATCGCGCTTATGACAAGTTAGAACAAACTGTGAACCTTACGGTGGTTGACAATAAATTCGATTTAGGATCGCTAGATGATGATATTACATCAGAATCGTATCTGAGTAAGATTGTGATGGAAAAACCCAATAATCTCTTCAATTATAGTAACGTTGGCTATCAAACCTATTTTAACTCGCAAGAGGAAATAGAATTATTAGATAAGTTACATTTCGATACGTATCGTTTGGGTGAGGTTGCAACCAATGTAAAAATTGTTGAGCCAATCATGCGTGATGCAGATATTGTGAGTATAGATATTGGTGCCATTCGAAGAAATGAAGCACCTGCAAATAATAATGCAGTTCCTAATGGTTTTTATGGTGAACCCATTTGTGCCATTGCACGTTATGCAGGTATTAGTGATAAGGTGTCATCATTTGGTATTTATGAATACAATGCCAAATATGATGAGCAAAATCAAACCTCACAATTAATAGCACAAATAATCTGGTATTTTATAGAAGGATATAATTTTAGAATTAATGAATATCCTTTTACTTCTAAACAAGACTACAAAAAGTATATCGTTCCTATAGAAGATACTACGATTAACTTCTTCAAAAGTAATAAGAGTGATCGCTGGTGGATGGAAGTACACCACGAGCAAAATAATAAAACTACAAAACGCACGTTAATACCGTGTACCTATCAAGACTACTTGAGAGCCAGTAAACAAGTATTTCCAGAAAGATGGTGGAAAACTTTCAGAAAATTAAACTAGTTATACACTAAAGCCAATTTTTTGACGTTCTTAAAGTGTCTTGACCTAGATCAAGTACAACTAAATTAATAGGTTTTATAAAAACGAAACAACAGTAGTTCCCCCTAATCGGGATTATAAATTAAGATTTATGAAGAAATTAGCCGTTTACTTTTTACTAGCAGTAACAGTTTTAGTATCAAGTTGTAAATCATCAAAAAGCAATGATAAAGGTGAATTAGTAGGTTCTCGATCTACTAAAAAGTTTTATCCAGAAAGACCATTAGGTATGACCTTAATTCCAGGTGGTGCTTTTACAATGGGTAAAGAAGATGAAGATGTTGCAGGAGCATTAAATTCGCCAACACGAACTGTAACTGTAAATCCTTTTTATATGGATGAAACAGAAATTACAAACGCTGAGTATAGAGAGTTTGTAGAAAGAGTTCGTGATTCTGTATTGAGAACACAGTTAGCATTACTTGCTGAAGAACAAGGTTTTGGTGCTGAAAGTGCTGATGTAGATGGTGGAGCACAATCAAGTGGAGACGACGGTATTCAAAAATATAAATTTGCTGAGCCTGCAGATACTGCCAATGTATATTATAAATATATGATGGACAATTACGGTAGTTTAGGAGATCTAAACTCACCTACTGAGGGTAAAGCACTGAATTGGGAAGTAGATTTGGTTTGGGATGCTGGCCAATATCCAGATGCTTACTATGCTGAAGCGATGGATAGCTTATATGCACCAATTTCAGAATCTTATGATGGTAGAAGAACCATTAATACCAAAAAATTAAAATACTTATACTTTACTTTTGATAGAGAAGCTGCCGCTAGAAAAAGAGGCGGTAACAGAAAAGATTTTATAAGACAGAATATGGTTGAAGTGTATCCTGATACCACGGTATGGGTAAAAGACTTTAATTATTCTTATAATGACCCAATGCACCAAGATTATTTTTGGCATCAGGCATATAATGATTATCCTGTTGTAGGTATTACTTGGGCGCAAGCAAAAGCTTTTTGTGATTACAGAACACAAAAGAAAAATAAATTTTTAGCTACTGCTAAAAAGAATAGAGGGAAAGTACCTGCGTTTAGATTACCAACTGAGGCTGAGTGGGAGTATGCTGCTCGCGGAGGTCTAGAATATGCAAAATATCCATGGGGTGGTCCTTATACGTATAGTGATCAAGGATGCTTCTTGGCAAATTTCAAACCAGAGCGGGGTGACTATGCAGTAGATGGTGCTTTATATACTATGGAAGCAAAATCGTATGCACCGAATGACTACGGTCTATATAATATGGCGGGTAATGTTTCTGAGTGGACGAACACAGCCTACAATCCATCATCATATTACTTAGGTTCTACAATGAACCCAAATGTAAATGACGAATCAAATCAACGTAAAGTTATACGTGGAGGATCTTGGAAAGATGTGGCATATTTCTTAGAAGTTAGTACACGTGATTATGAGTATGCAGATTCTGCAAGAAGTTATATAGGCTTCAGAACAGTACAAGATTACTTAGGTACGAAAACAAACAAGAAAAAGTAATTAACAATTGGTAGGAAAATTTGTCAATAAATTGTTCTACAAACAGTATAATAAAAAAGAGATTTCAGAGTTATAAAGTCAAATAACTAAATAACCCTAAATTAAAACAACAATTATTAAACCATTAACCTAAACATTTTAAATTAAAACTATTATGGCACAATCACACAAAAAAAAGAAAATTATGAATATGATCTACGGACTAGGAGCGTCTGTAGTATTAATCGGAGCATTATTCAAAATCTTACACTTTAGTATCGGACCATTAACCGGTGGATTTATGTTAACAGTCGGTCTTTTAACAGAAGCATTTATTTTCTTCGTTTCTGCTTTCGAACCAGTAGAAGAAGAATTAGACTGGTCATTAGTATATCCAGAATTATCTGGTGGAGAAGCTGCTGCTAGAAACGCTGCAAATGGCGAAGGATTATCAGATAAGTTAGATACAATGTTAGCAGAAGCTAATTTAGATTCAGAAAAAATGGGTCGTTTAGCGACTAGTATCGAAAGTTTTGCTGATGCGGCTGCAAATATAGAGCCTGCTGCAAATTCAGTGGCTGCTACGAATAAATATAGCGAGCAACTTTCTTTAGCTGCAACACAAATGGAATCATTAAACAGTTTATATAAAGTACAGTATGATAGCGCTGAGCGTCAAGCTAATATGAGTAACGCTGTTGCTGAAAATACTGAAAGATTAAAAGAGCAAATGGAGTCTCTTGCAACAAACCTTTCTTCATTAAATGGAGTATATGGAGGTATGTTATCTGCAATGTCTAATAACAGGTCTTAATTTAAGTCTAACCAAACTAAACCCTAAAAACTATTAGAGATGGCAGGAGGTAAACTATCACCAAGGCAGAGAATGATTAACTTGATGTATTTAGTTTTCATTGCGATGTTAGCAATGAATATGTCAAAACAAGTTCTTTCTGCATTTGGTTTCATGAACGAAAAGATAACTGATGCGAATGCGACGTCAGAGACAAGGAACGTTGCTACGTATGCAAGTTTAGCAACGAAGGCATCAGATCAACCTGAGAAGTATAAAGCGTATAATGAGAAAGCGCAACAAGTACAGGCTTTGTCAATAGATTTCAATGCACACATTGAGAAAATGAAAGAAGCTTTATTAGAGGGTATTGAAGATCCTACGAACTATGAGTCAATGGATAGTGAAGATGCAGTAAATACGTACTTTTTTGAAGGTGAGAATGTAACTGAAAACGGTAAAGCATTTTTAGATAAAATTAACAATTATCGTACAAAAGTTTCTGAACTTTTAGATGATGAGAAGTATAAGAGTATCAAAGAAAGTGTTGATAAACGTTTTGACACGTCAGATCAAAAAACTGAAGATGGTACGCAACCATGGATTAACAATCGTTATGAAGGTTTTCCTTTAATTTCGACGATTACGAATCTAACACAGATGCAAGCTGATATTAAATCTACTGAGAACGAAATGCTTACAGCGATGGTTCAAGGTCAGTTAGAGAGCGATGTATCTATGCGTAATTATACGACGATCTTAGTGCCTGAAACACCAGCTACATTACAAGGTAATAACTTTAAAGGTAAAGTTGTATTAGGTAAATATGATGCAACCTTAAAACCTCATAAAGTAATTATCAATGGTAAAGAAATTACGAACATTCAAGATGGAGGAGCTGTATTAGATTTCCCAGCAGGTAACCCTGGTGAGAATGAAATTAAAGGTGAGTTTGTTTTTAAAGAAGGAGATTCTTTAGTTAGTTTACCAATTAACCAAACGTATGCGGTTGTTGCGAAGCCTAACAGTGCTGTAATTTCGGCAGATAAAATGAATGTTGTATATAGAGGTGTTCAAAACCCAATTACAATTTCTATGCCCGGTGTTGCTGATAATGCTGTAAAAGCAAACGCACCTGGTTTACGTAAAGCTAAAGGTATTGGTAAATACATGATGAGTCCTGGTAAAGGTAAAACAGTTAAGATCAATGTGTCTGCTAAATTACCTGATGGTACACCTATAACTTCTGCACAAACATTTAGAATTAAAGATATTCCTGCGCCTGTAGCAACAGCGAGAGGACAATCAGGATATATTAAAATGCCAAAAACTACTTTACAAAAAGTTACTATTGGTGCTGCATTACCAGATTTTGTATTCGATTTAAATTTAGGTATCTCTGGATTTAGTATAAAAATACCTGGCTCACCAACAGTAAAAGTAAAAGGTAGAAAGTTCAATGGAGCTGCTATCAGAGCTTTAAATAAGGCTCGTAAAGGAGATGTGATTACTATATTTGATGTAAAAGCTTCTATAGTAGGTAACTCTGGTTACTATCTTAAGAAGGTAGGTACTTTAAGTGTTGAAATTCAATAAAAATTAATAAAATTTAATAACATAAGTATTATGAATTGGAGAGGTTTTTTAGCAATATGCGCTATAGTTCTAGCTACAAATAGTATTAGTGCGCAAGCCAACTTATTAAATGCAACTATTCCTGAAGAAGTAGGAGTAAAAACTGCAGAACAGTTAGCAGCAGATAATGACAAACCGTTGCCTTATGGATATATTGATGATAGAGATATATTATGGTCAAAAGTAGTATGGGAATATATAGATTTGAACGAAAAGATCAATCTACCTTTCTACTACCCAGTTGATACAAGTAATATAAGTTCTAATAGAAGATCTCTTTATGATACTTTGTTAAGAGGAATTAAAACAGGTGAGATTATAGACGTATATGATGATTCTTATTTCGAGAATAAACTGACCTTAAATGAAATTCAAGGTCGTATGTCTAGAGTTGATACTTCAGACGCAGGATATGAATTATTAAATGAAGGTTCTGAGTTAACTGATGAATATGTTGATAGAATAGATTTAACTTCTGGAGATATCATGGGTCTTAAAATTAAAGGTGTGTGGTACTTTGACAAGAGACAAGGTGAATTAAAATACCGTTTATTAGGTATAGCTCCTGTAGCACCAGATGTTAATTTTATGGGACAAGGAGGCCAAGGTGGTGATGCTAGTGAACTAGTAGAAATGTTTTGGGTATGGTATCCAGGTGCTCGTGAAACTACGCATAATATGAAAGTATTCAACAATCAGAATTCGGCATTTCCATTGTCATATGATCATTTACTAAATGCTAGGCGTTTTGTAGCTAGTATTTATAGAGAAGAAAATATATATGGTAACAGAGATGTTGCAGATTATATAAAAGGAAACGCATTGTTCCAGGTTCTTGAAGCTGATAGACTTAAAGAGAATATCAGAAATAAAGAATTAGACATGTGGAACTACTAAGTTTCTAGTTGATTATAAGTGAAAAGCTCCTACCCAATTTGGTAGGGGCTTTTTTATGCTTAAAACTTCAAGACACAACATCATTGCGAGCGGAATAAAATTGATGTGATTAATGTCATCTCGACAGAATGAGTTTACAAATGACGAGACATCTCCATAATAAGAGATTTCTCCTCGTTCCTCGTTCGAAATGACACAATACTTCTTAGTATAACTTTGTCATTCCGCACTTGATGCGGAATCCATTAAATAAAAACTACTTATTCTCGCTATTTTATCTCACCAAAACTTTAATGTAGTGACTAAAATATGAAAACTAGAATTTCTACCTTTGCCACATGCAAGTAGATTATATAATTGTAGGATTAGGCCTTGCCGGATTAGCTTTCGCGGAAATATTAGAAAACCATGGTAAATCGTTTGTGGTTTTTAATGATGACTCGCAACAATCTTCTAAAGTAGCCGCGGGTGTTTATAATCCAGTAGTTTTAAAACGATTTACACCAGTTTGGGACGTTGATGACAAGTTACGAATAGCCATTCCTTTCTATAAAAACGTAGAAAAAAAATTAAAGGCTACATATGACTATCAACTCGATATTTATAGAATTTTTAATTCGGTAGAAGAACAAAATAACTGGTTTGAAGCCTGTGATAAACCTGTTTTAAAGAACTATTTGCAACCAAAAATTTTAAAAAATGAAAATACGGCCGTAATTGCCCCCTTTGGATTTGGGAAAGTAGTACAAACTGGTAAAATCGACACTAAAAAACTACTTTCAGAGTATGAAAATTACCTACTAAATGAGGATAAACTGATAAATCAAACTTTTGATTATAATGCTCTTGAATTTTTGGAAGATGGTGCAAAGTACAATAACTATCAAGCCAAAAAAATTGTTTTTTGTGAAGGATTTGGGGTTAAAAATAATCCATATTTCAGAGAGTTGCCGCTAGAAGGTACGAAAGGTGAATTGCTTACTATACATGCTCCTCAATTACAAATAAATTCGATACTTAAAGGCTCAGTTTTTGTATTACCCTTGGGTAATAATTACTACCGCGTTGGTGCAACTTTTAATTGGAAAGATAAAACATCCAATCCGACACTAGAAGGCAAACAAGAACTCAAAGAAAAATTAGAAAAAATTATAAAGGTACCCTATGACATTGTTGGTCACTGGGCAGGTATTAGACCAACGGTTAAAGATCGTCGACCATTATTGGGTACACATCATACGCACAAGCAACTAGCTATTCTAAACGGGTTTGGTACAAGAGGCGTTTTATTAGCCCCAAAGATGGCAAGATTGTTATATGATCATTTAGAAATCAATAAATCCTTACCAGAGGAAGTAGCAATAGATAGATTTGTATAATCTTAGGAGTTGATTTTGTTTAAATAGTCTTCGTTTTTATACATCGGGTCATACCCCACAAAAATATTGATGTAAATAAGTCTTGCTAATCGTAATGTAAAAGGAGTAAAAAGCAGCAAGGTTACAAATATTCCTATAAATATTTTGATCAAATCCAGTCCTAAAAGATAAAGAACGATAAAAGTGGCAATCGATATACCAACACTTAACCCATAAGACACATACATAGCACCATAAAAAAAAGAAGGTTCTATCTGATATTTAAAACCACAGTTAGCGCAATTTTCGTGCATCTTTAGAACTTTTTTTAAATGTAATGGGTTACTGTCTTCAAAAAAATCGCCTTCTTGACATTTTGGACATTTATTGTTAAAAATGCTATATGCTTTCGTTCCTTTTTTAAACATCTAATTCTTAAAATTACGCTAGTTTTGCAAAGTTATATATTATAGATTATAAAGCATGCTAAACGCACATAATATTACGGTTTCTTTTGCAGGAGAAGACTTGTTTTCTGGGATCACTTTTAAATTAGATGCCGGAAATAGAGTAGGATTGGTGGGTAAGAATGGAGCGGGCAAATCAACATTGTTAAAGATAATTGCCAAAGAACAAGAAATTGATGGAGGTACATTAGCACTCGAAAAAAATGTTCGAATTGGTTTTTTAAAACAGGATATTGATTTTGTAAAAGGAAGAACTGTTTTAGAAGAGGCTTATGAAGCATTTACAGAGATAAAAGAGCTAGAACGAAAACTTGAAAAAGTTAATAAGCAGCTAGCTGAGCGTACCGATTATGAAAGTGAATCATATAATCAACTTATTATAGATCTAAACGACTACACGCATCAATATGAGATTTTGGGAGGTTATAATTATCAAGGTGATACCGAGAAAATCTTACAAGGTTTAGGGTTTAAGCGTGTAGATTTTGAAAAACTTACCGATACCTTTTCAGGTGGTTGGCGTATGCGTATCGAATTGGCTAAGCTACTATTACAAAATAATGATATTTTGTTACTTGATGAGCCGACAAACCACCTTGATATTGAATCTATTATTTGGTTAGAATCTTTTTTAAAGAGTTATGGGGGTATTATTATGTTAGTATCACACGATAAGATGTTTCTCGATAATGTTACGAATAGAACCATAGAAATTTCTTTAGGTAAAATCTATGATTACAAGTATCCATATTCTAAATATTTGGTACAACGTAACGAATTACGTGAAAAGCAGTTGCAAGCCTTTAAAAATCAGGAGAAGGAGATTAAACATACGGAGCAGTTGATCGAGAAATTTAGAGCAAAGGCCAATAAAGCTTCGATGGCGCAGTCACTTATTAAAAAATTGAATAAAGTTGAGCGTATTGAAGTAGATGTAGAAGATACTTCGGTAATGAAAGTTCGATTTCCTATGTCAGTGAATCCTGGAAAGGTTGTGATTGAAGCTGACGATCTTGCCAAAAATTATGGAGATAATCAGGTATTGCATAATGTTGATCTATTGATTGAGCGAGGAAGTAAAATAGCTTTTGTAGGACAAAATGGACAGGGAAAATCAACATTGGCTAAGATTATAGTCGGTGAAATTGAATATGAAGGAAGTTTAAAGTTAGGGCACAATGTGCAAATAGGATATTTCGCTCAAAATCAAGCTGAATACCTTGACGGAAATAAGACTTTACTCCAAACTATGGAAGATGCTTCTAACGATAGCAATCGTATAAAAGTACGTGATATGTTAGGCGGATTTTTATTTAGCGGCAGTGATGTTGAAAAGAAAGTTAAAGTATTGTCAGGAGGTGAACGTAATCGATTGGCTTTATGTAAAATGCTGCTGTCTCCTTTTAATGTATTAGTGATGGATGAACCTACAAATCATTTAGATATCGCTTCAAAAAATGTATTAAAAGAAGCCCTTAATAATTTTGAAGGTACCTTAATATTAGTATCGCACGATAGAGATTTTTTACAAGGATTGTCGAAGACTGTCTATGAGTTTAAAGATAGCCGAATAAAAGAATATTTAGGCGATATCGATTATTACCTAGAAGAGCATAATCTTGAGAATTTACGAGAAGTTGAAAAACGATCAAAAACTGAGGTTAAGAAAGCGGTGAAAGAAATAGACAGTAAGTTGTCATATCAAGATGAAAAACAACAGAAGAAACTTCAAAATAAATTAACGAAACTTGAAACACAAATTTCAGATTTAGAGAAAGAAGTAAAACAATTAGATATTGACTTATTAGATGCTACAAAATATGAAGAACTCACTTCAGATCCCGATTTTTTTACCAAATATCAGGCTAAAAAAGATAAGATAGAGAAGTTGATGGAGGAGTGGGAGGAGTTGCATATAAAAATTGAGAATTAAAATCTTATTGGGAACTTAGTGAAACAATCTTACTTTTAAGTTATTAAATCTACAATAGCTAGATCTAAAACTTTACAAATAGCATTGAGTCTATTTAAAGTAAGTTCTGTATGATTATTTTCTAGTTTACTGTATTGCACGTTGACTTGTACCAATTTCGTTGGCTATAAATTCTTGAGAATACCCTTTTTTTAATCGTTCTAACCGAATTTTTTTAGTTGCATTTTTCATATACAATTTTTAGAAGCAATTTTTTATTCAAATAACTAAGTTAAT